>VGJL01000172.1 GCA_016867495.1 Candidatus Eisenbacteria bacterium
GGCGTCCCGGTCACCAACTCGATGTCGTCCACGTACCAACCCGAACTGACGTCCTCCCCACCACCACCGTAGTTGTGCGAATAGAAGTAGAACGCCACCTGAATGCGCTGCCCGGCATAGGCGGTGAGCTCCAATGACGGCCTCGTCCAGACCCCACTGCTGACACTCGTGTATGTGCCGCTGAGCTGCTGCCAGCTCCCGCCCTCCACCTGAATCTGCACGTACCCATAATCGTCCGTCGACATGCTGAACCAGTGCCAGAACCGCAACCGGGGACTCTCATGGGCGCCTGGCACCTGGAAGGACTCGATCCTGTACAGGCGTGTGCTCACACCATCCGAATAGTTGCCGGCCAGGATGGTCGCCGCGCAATTCACCCCGCCGTGGGCGGCCCCCGGACCGCTCGTTGGCTGCCCCGCCTCCCATGTCCCACTGCTAACAGCCCACCGGTCCGTCCATCCGGGAGACTCCCAGTCTTCCTCCCACAACGTGGTTGCGGCCGCTGTCGGGCAACTGATAGCAGCCAGCCCGATCACCGCCGGAACGAGAACAAGAATCCGTGACAGCATCCGACGCCCTGACCGCCACAGCCCTCCTGCAGGCTTGTCGCCCATCTTGATCCAAGTGCGTCCAGAATCCACGGCCAGCTCCTTTCCGTGCACAGTCATGACTCTCCATCCGGGCTCAGCCGATCAAGTCCCCAGCGTCCGCCAAGCGAACCCTGGGCCAAGGGGATACAGCCTGCCGCCTGCTCTACGCCTATCCGCGCGACTTCTCGCGAGGCCCGGCTCTGGTGGACCGACACTCCACTCTCCCGGATTGCAGTCCCGTCAGCGCATGCCGGCAGCGCATGATCACGGTTCGATCCAACCATCGATCAGGACCACACCGTCCATCGCCTCGGGGGGTCCGTCCTCCCGATAGCGGTAGATCCTGGACCACTCCCCCTCCACGAATTCCACAGTCGCGGGAGACGCCAGGGTTCCCCTGGGGAGAAACGTGATCCGCGCAAACGGTCCGCTCCCGGGAACCCCAGCAAAGCCATCCTGGATCGGCAGGACGGCGAGCAGCACCTCGCCCGCCTCATTGTCGTAGTCATCGTTGGCCACGTAGAGCGTCGCGCCTGTCTCTTTGAGGACATGACCGGCGATCTCGCTGATCTCGATGTCAGTCACCTCGACGAGATCGGGATCGAAGGACAGCTTGAAGACCCCCGAGTACATGTCGACGGCATTCGCGATCCACAGCTCGAGTGTGGTCGACGCCGGGGAACCCTGTGCCGAGGAGCGCGCCGAGGAGTGCGGGCTCAATCCCGCGACGGGCGCTGACTCGGCCAGAACGATCGTCCCACTGAGCTTCGAGGATTCGTTGCCACCAGTATCTCGGACCTTGGCATGGACTGTCTTGGAGCCATCCCCGGACGAAAGCTCGAACTGGATCTGCGCGGCGTAGCCACGCCACGCCGCACCTGTGAAGGACGGATTCTCGGCGATCAGGATCTCGCTAACGCCCTTGTCGTCGCTCGCGGACACCGCGAGGGTGACCGTTCGCGACAGCGTGTAGGGGCTCCCGCCCGCGATGACCAACGTACTCAAGACCGGCGGCGAGTCGGCATTCGTGCCCTTGTCGTCACCGCATCCTGGCTGACTCACCAGACTGAGAAGCACGATCAAACACATCACTACCGGAAACTTCTCACGCACAGGACACCTCCAAGGTCTGTGTTATCGAATCCACAGGAACCGACGCGAGTCGACTTCCCGGCCGCATCGTAAGTGAAGGAAGTAGACTCCCGAACCTAGCCGCGAAGCATCCGGCTGCCACGACAGGTCGTATTGCCCCCGGTCCTCGATTCCCTCTTTGAGCGCCGCTACCTGGCGTCCCGAGATATCGCATACGAGCAAAGCGACGGGACCCGCCCTGCCCACCCCATATACGATCCTCACCGGGCCTTTCGCGGGATTGGGGGTCACCTCCAGTATGGCCGTCCGTGATGCGCCAAGCAGTTCGCCCGCGAAGGGTCTATCTGAGACAAGGACGGTGAAGCTCCTGCTCCCGCCGAGGAGAACGAAGTCGAAGCCGCCCTCGGCGCGCATCTCGACTCCCCGCCCCGTCACGGGATCGACGAGGTACGGGTGCAGCTCCGGAGGAAGTCCGGCGAGACCATCCCACTCGAGGGAGGCCACTTCCTGCTTCCCCGAAACACGAATGGCCCACTCGTGGCTCGCCTCCTCCGGGGAGTCGTAGGCCCGCATGAACTCGGTCCAGGCGCGGTCTTCCTGGATGATCGCCACCGCGATTCCATCGTGGGGAAACGGCGGCTTCATGACATCCCAGGAGTCGACTTCAATGGCGCGCTCGCGCATGACTCCGACCTCCACGTGGTTGCCCCGAACACCGCCGGCTTGGACAGCAATCCTGATTGTCCATGCGGGCTCCCTGCGCGAACGGGAGAACGGAGACTCGAACTTCAAAACCGGCGGCGCAGGCCGGGCCACGAAGCCGGCCGGCGAAGCCGCTAGATTCGGAAACACCAAGCGGCAGGGCTGTCGGGCATAGAGCAAGTACCCTCCATCCCGGTTGGCGAGGGATTCCGTCTCCGGCCCGCCGTACTCGTAATCGCCATTGTTCACGAGATCGCCGGTCTCATCGACATACCACCAAACGGTGGGAGCGACATACTGGCTGGCAAGCGGACCGCCGAAATCAACCGTCGCCGCCTCCGTTCGAACGTCCACCTCAGACCACAGAAACGGGACGTCCAAAGAGGGAACTCCCACGCTACTGAATCCCTCGCTGAGGTTGATCTCGACTGTGTCGCACCACGCGGCTCCGCTCACGACAACAGGCATCGCCGCAGAGGCGGTGGCCAGCCAGTAGCCCCTTGCCGGCGTGACGACGGGATCCTCCTTAAGCCGGCCATCGATTAGGGCATATCCCAGCCAGGACCTCGATCCGGCAGCGCCCATCCCCCGGAGGGCATCGGAGAGCTTCGAGTCCCTCGGAAGAGAGAGGGGCAGAGAGTAGAGACCATACCGCCTCGCCCGCGGGGTCAGGGACACGCTGCGGGGCTCGTCTCCTCTGAGGACTTCGAGGGGGTCTATCGGCCACGAGACCGGGATGTTTGCGTTCGATGTATCCCTGAACGCGACCGACTCCACCCGGATGTCACTCGTCGGATCGCCTCCTGCTGGAGAGAGAAACACCTTCATGATGCTCCCGGAGCCCGAGACTCCCGGCGGGTCCCCCCCAAGAGCGACCTGCTCCACCTGGATCTCCCCCGACTCGTTGGAGTAGCTGCTCAGATCGGCTACGTGTCCGCCGTTGCGGCCGAGGAAGTCCCCCGTCGACAGCCTCGTGACGCGGATCCTGTCAGAATCGTAGAGGAGCTTGCCACGTACTCCCATCAGCTGCTCTGAGCACGTGACTCCAATCTCAAAGGAGTCCGGCTCCGAGAGAGTGCTGCTCGGGAGACAGATCTGATCAGGGGCTAAGAAGAACCTCGCCGTCGGATCCTCACCAGACGCCACACCCCTCGACAGCCCCATGGAAGCTGCCAACAACACAACCATGAGGAAAGAGCCTCGAAGCATCAGCAGTCTCCCCTTCTCTCCGTCGCCGCCTGCTCCCAAGAGCCGACGGATCGCCGTCATCGCCTCATCACCGTGTGAGTGGGCACGCAACCGTCGCTCAGATCCAAGGATGTCATTCAGGATGACGAGCGACCCCTTATACCGCGCCGCGCGCGGATATGTCAACCATGAGAACCCACGCGACAGACGGAGCGTCCGTATCCGCTCTCCACGGTCATCACCGCGCACGCACTACCCCTGCCCGCGCGCGTTCTCGTGACCTGCCAGCCCCACGACTTGACGATATGTCCCCAAGTTACATTCCTAGATGGCTTGACAGGCCCAGCGTGGTCACGATAACTTGGATCCTTCTGCCGTAGGTCGGGCGGTCAGTCGGAAGGGCGAGCCTGTCTCTACGATCCCGCATCTGTGGAGACTCCCGCCATGACCGACGAGCCTTGCAAGCGGCCTGGAAGGAAGCCAAGAGGAGGTGTCGAAATGACAAGGCTGGTTCTGGCTTTAGTTGCACTCGCAATGCTGATCGGTTGGCAAGCGCCACCGGCGCTCGCGCAGTCGAATGATGAGCCCCTACCGAAGGTCGGCCTCGGCGTTCAGTTCAGCTTCCCCGCGTGGGGGCTCAGCGGGAAGTTGAATCTCAACGAGCGAGTGACCGCTCAAGGCGTCTTTGGCCTGATCGGCGATCTGAGGATGTATGGCGGCCGGGTTCTCTACCACTTCAACCGCCGCGAGCAGTCCACCGTCTATGCGTTCGGCTCTCTAGGGGGCTTCTCCTACAAGGGCCTCCGCTTCAGGGACTCCGACGATCCCTTTGACTGGACTCTCGAGGAGACGACCGAGACGGTCATCGGAATGGGCGCCGGTCTCGGCGCGGAGTACTTCTTCAGTGGTCTGCCGGAAATCGGATGGAATCTAGAAGTGGGCTTCACCCACGTCGACTTCAAGGAGGTCGACTACAACTTCAGCTCCATCATGATCGGCGTCGGATCGCACTACTACTTCTGACCAGCGGACGAGGTGGATGATCGAGGATCTCAACCGGTGCGTCTCCGCGAGCCTAACTACCAAGCGGAGACGCACCTGGTCACAGACGCATACGACGATCGCCCCAGACACCTCCCGGCAGCCGTCGGTCACACGCCCACTAGCCACCCCCCTCGATGTCCGCTAGGATCCGCTCTGTATCCTCTCGGAGGACGCTCAGATGTCGATCAGCTCCCGACTCATCCTCGATCTCTTCGATGTCCTGATCGTCGCCTTCCTCTTCTATCGGATCCTACTGCTCGTGCGGGGAACGCGAGCGGTCCAGATGACGGTGGCGCTGGCCGGGCTCGCGATCCTCTCCGTCGCCGCCGAGTGGTTCCAGCTCGCGTCCCTCGACTGGCTCATGGGCAGCCTCAAGACCGTCTGGCTGATCGGCTTCCTGATCCTCTTCCAGCCGGAGCTGCGCAAGGGCCTCACCCAAGTCGGTCAGAATCCGCTCTTCAAGCAGTTGCTCCGCCTCGATGAGCCGGTGCGACTGGGCGAGATCCAGAAGGCCCTCGCGTCGATGAGCCAGAAGGGAATCGGCGGGATCGTCGTCATCGAGCGCAACGTGGGGCTTCGCTCCTACGTCGAGACGGGGACTCCTCTGGAAGCGGTCGTCTCGGCCGAGCTGATCGAGACGATCTTCACTCCCCCTTCGCCGCTTCACGACGGAGCGGTGATCGTGCGCGGCAACCAGATCGTCGCGGCAGGATGCATCCTGCCTCTCAGTCAGAATCCCTCTCTCGACCGCGCGCTCGGCACCCGCCATCGAGCGATCGTGGGCCTCTCGGAGGAGACCGACGCGATCGCGATCGCGGTCTCAGAGGAGTCGCGGAGGATCTCGGTCGCCGAGCGTGGACGGATCCACCGCCTTGAGGAGCCCGGAGAGTTACACAGCCACCTAGGCGAGCTGCTGAAGGGCGAGGACGCTGTAGGTGAGAAGCATCCGGTCG
>VGJL01000173.1 GCA_016867495.1 Candidatus Eisenbacteria bacterium
GGCAGGGGCCGCCGAACCAGACCAGCGGCGGCGCGCAGAACTGCTCGAGAACGAAGTAGCAGGCGCCCGTCGCCAGGTCGCAGCAAGCGCCCGGCTGCGGACACGGATTGACCGGCTCGCAGACCGTCAGTTCGCCCAGCCAGGCAATGTGGCCCGGAGCGGCATTGCACTGAGCCTGCGTCAGCAGCTCGCAGTGGCCGTCCTCGAAGCAGCAAGCCCCCACCGGCACGGCGGGGCACGGATTCTGCGGCTCGCATGTGCCGCCGAACCAGACCATCGGCGGGACGCACTGGTTATAGGCGATGAAGTGGCACTGCCCCGTCGTGAGGTCGCAGCAGGCGCCGATGCAGTCCGAGAAGTCCGTCAGCGCCCGCGGCAGGAACTGGTAGCCGCTCGAGTAGGGCGAAGTCGTGTCGTACTGAGTCCCGATCCCGATCACCGTGAAGGGCCCGGCCGGCTCGGGTGATCCATCGATGTCGGTCTCCTTGTCGATCCGCATCGTAGTCGCGCCGGTGCCGTCATTGACCTGGAGATTCGCGTCGGAGCCGGGCGGAGGCCATGTCTCGCCGGTGAGACTCACACAGACGAACTGGAGGAGGCAGTCCTCGTATCTCTCGCCGTTCACCGAGTGCTCGAAGGTCGTGATGACCGTCGGCGGAGGCAGCGGATTGCCCGTGCTCTGGACGGTGATCACGAGATAGGGGTCGGTCACCTCGGTCTTGCCGTTGTAGAAACCGACCGTTCCGAGCACCTGGACGAAGTCCCCTCTCTCGATGACCGGCGTCGTGGCGCCGCCCTTGAAGACGGTGACGCAGCAGCCGCTCTCATCGGCGATCTGGAACTCGAGGTTTGTCGTCTGCCAGTTGTAGCTCGAGGTGAGCGCGACGCCGTGAACGCGGACGTAGTGGTTCTCGAGAGCGGGCCTCAGCGTCGTGGGATCGTCGGCCGCGATCTCGCACAGATTGCGATCCTCGGGAACGGGCGGGCCGCAGCTCGCGTCGTTGGCGGTGCCCGGCGTGGGGCTGTTGTCAGCGACGAAGTCGACGCTGTTGTCGTTGGTGTCGTTTCCATTGGGACACCGCGCCAGAGAGATGTCGGCGGAAGGATCGGTAGCCGGACTCCCTTCGCCGGCGAAGCACCCGCCTGTCCCGTAGCAGAGCGCGTCCACAACTGTCCAGTTGGGGTCGCTGCCATACTGGAGCTGGACGTTGTCAGGCCCGTTCTGATAGTTGGCGGCCGTGCTGACGAGGTCGTAGTTCGGAACGAGGTTGCTCTGCGCGATGACGAAGTACCCGTCGGCCGGCATCGTGTAGCCCGTGAGGGAAATCGGCTGGTAGGTCGGGCAGCCGGTGGCGCCATCGACCCCGACGACGCGGTAGCCGCTGAGGGACATCCCGGGAGTTCCCTTCAGCTCGACCCAGTTCACGTCATCCGTCGAAGCGTCGTCATAGAGGATCTCGTTGATGACAATGCTCTGCTGCGCGGTGGCAGCCGCAGTCACTGCGCAGAGAAGGAGAGTGAGAAACAATAGCGAACGGTTCATGAGGCGCCCTCCTTGTGGAGCGGTGGTGGCTTGGATCTAAGCAAACGTGCACGCGTCTCGACGCCGCGACGGTCAATCCTTCGCCGAGGTCGACGTCGTTTAAGCCAAGCAAAATATAGCACTTTCGCCTATCGGACGCAAGAGAGAACGCGCCCCTCCCAGCCGGCGGGCTCAGGCATCGCCGCCCTCTCCAGGTGATCTATCGAGCCCGACCGCGCCGTTTCGAAGAAACGATTCGCGAAGCGGCCGGGGAAAGATCCAGAGCCTGGCGTTTCGGTCGGCTGCAACCGCAATTCACTATCCAGCAACATGTTAGGAGGACTGTGGGCTCCACGAGAGCGCTGCCGCTTCTTCAGCTCGGTTCGTGAGGCGACAACCCCGGCATCGAAATGAGGCCGGGCCTTCCGGCCCGGCCCCTGATGCTTGGTAGCGCTACGGGGATTCGAACCCCGGTTTGATGGCTGAGAACCATCCGTCCTGACCCCTAGACGATAGCGCCTCGACCCGCGATCTTACGGAATCGCCCGATGGCTGGCAACCGACTTCGCACCTAGCGTCCCTTCCTCCCTCGCGCGAGACTCCGCCTGCGGCGATCGGCCAGCTCGGCGAGCGCGGGCTCGTCCAGAAGCCCCCGGTCGGGCCAGATCGCGCAGAGCCAGGCGCTGCACGCGACATGGACCCATCGATGCTGCGATCGGCCGGCTTGATAGGCCTCGCACTGGGCCAGGTGGAATGCGGGGCCGAGCCCCTCCAGGCCGTGGAGGAAGGCGAGACGATGATCGATGATCGAGATCGCGTTCGAGAAGCCTGCCGCGTCGGCGGAAGTGGAAGCGATGCAGCCGAGGGCGAGCTCGGCGTTCCAGTTCTCGAGGGCTCCACCGAGCTGATCGGCTGACACCCGCGACGCCCGGAGCCCTGCCTCGAGAAGGCGCACGCCGACATCGATCCAACCCGGATCGAGGGAGGCGAACTCCGGCGTCCGGCCGGCGAGGAGACTGGCGAGGACCTTCTGGCTGAGGCCGCCGTAACGGATCATCCCGCGCAAGCCGTAGGTGGCGACCGCCATCTGCGCCGCCCGCGACACAGGCATCCCCGAAACGGACGCGCCGAGGAACATGACGGCGGTTCCGAGCGAGACGGCCTCCCAGTAGTCCTCGAGGGCCCAGTCGCCCCCGAGAGCCCTCACGGCCAGCTCCGTGCGGGCGTGCGGCGGCGATGACGCCCACTTGAGCGCCAGGTCCCAGACGCCGCCCGGATCGTCCTCTCCCCGACCCCGCTCGCCCGGCAGTCGGCGCCTCGCCCTGGAGAGCAGATCCTCCGCCTCGATCAGATCCCGGATGAGGTCGAAGGGATTGTCCCCGGCCAGGCGGTGCGCTTGGTGGCGCACGACGCCGCGGAGCAGGACTTCGCCGTTGTGCCAGCCCAGCGCCTGCAGCAAGAGGAACACCTCGAGGGCGCCGGTCAGCTTGAAGCTCCCGAGACCGACTCCATGGAGACCGCCGGTCCAGAGCAGATCTGCGACATCTTCCGGAGAGATGTTCGCGAAGAGCCAGGCGAAGATGTGGTCGGCGACATCCGTGTCCCCGAAGCGGACCGCGTCCAGGTAGGCGTCGCGGATCTCCTCCCGGCTTCCGTCGGCGTGCGGGGCGAAGGCCAGAAGACGCCCCGGACCGAAGGCCGGATCGCGTATCTCCGTGTGGATCCGCCGAGAGGCGGCGACAAGGGGGTAAGGCCTCAGATCGGCGGGAAGCCTAGAACCAAGCTCCCTGTGCGACCGCAGCAGGAAGAGCCCATGCGGCACCCTTCCGGAGCCGAGCCCTTCGTAGCGCGTCGAGCGGACCGCCGCCCTCCCTCCCGCGAGGTAGAGATCGTCCTCCGTGGCCCGCCGGGAGAGGCGCCTCGAGATCTCGGAGGCAAGGTTTTCGGGGTCCGTCTCCTCGAAGATGCGCACATGCGATTCGCCATCTCCGAACTCAAGCTCCCTCAGAACGCTCTTTGTTCCCATGGCGCGGAAGCTAGCAGAGCGCGAGCGAAAGGCGCAATGGGCAGGCTCTCGTTCGGCGGCGCCGGGCTCCGGGGAACGTCTGGGGAAAGGCTCCCGGCATCACGCCGCACCGGGGCCGAGAGCCTCGATCGCTCGGCCGACGCGGCGCGCGCAGGTCCGCTGCCCGAGCGCTTCGAGAATCTCGTAGAGGCCGGGGCCCTTGCCGACACCGCTGACGGCGAGCCTGAGGGGATGGATCAGCTCCCCCGCTCCGACTCCCTCCTCCGCCGCGCAGTCCTTGACGAGCCGCTCCAGGGACTGCGCGTCGAATGCCGGCGCGGCCGAGAGCCTGGGCAGGAGCTTGGCGAGGAGCGCCGGGCTCGTCGGCTTCCACCGCTTCGCGACCGTCTCCCCGTCGTACGACTCCGGATCGACGAAGAACCAGGATGCCAGCGCAGGGAAGTCGTGCACGAAGGCCAGACGCTCGCGCATGAGATCGATGACGCGATGAACATAGGCGGAGTCGAAGGCCGTCCACCCTCTTTCAACGAGCAGCGGACGAAGCTCGGTCTCGATCGACTCGACGGGCTTTCTGGCGAGGTACTCCTGGTTGAACCACCTCAACTTCTCGAGATTGAAGATCGCTCCCGACTTGTTCACGCGCTCGAGCGAGAAGACATCGACAAGCTCCTCCAGGGAGAAGATCTCCCGCTCGTCGCCCGGGTTCCAGCCGAGGAACGCTACGAAGTTGATCAGCGCCTCGGGGAAATAGCCCTGCGCGCGATAGTCCTGCACCGCGACGTCCCCCACCCGCTTGCTCAGCTTGGAGCGGTCCGGGTTCAGGAGCAGAGGAAGGTGCGCGAACCGAGGCGGATCCCATCCCAGGAACCGGTAGAGAAGGACGTGCTTGGGAGCGCTCGTCAGCCACTCTTCCCCGCGGATGACATGCGTTATCCCCATCTCGTGATCATCGACGACGTTGGCCAGGTGGTAGGTCGGGAAACCGTCCGATTTGAGGAGGACCTGGTCGTCGATCGTGTCCGATCCGAAGCCGACGCGGCCTCGGACCAAGTCATCGACCTCGACCGTCGCGCCGTCGGGGATCCTCATGCGCACCGTGTGGCGCTCCCCCGACACCATCCTGGCGTGCGCATCTCCCGCGGAGAGCCGAAGGCAGGCCCGGTCGTAACGGGTGTCCTTCTTATCCTTCCGCATCGCCTCGAGTCGATCCGGCGTGCAGAAGCAGGGGTACGCGCGCCCTTCCGCGAGGAGGCGCTCGGCCGCGGCCGTGTAGAGCTGCAGGCGTTGCGACTGATAGTAGGGCCCGAACGGCCCCCCGGCGCCGGGGCCCTCGTCATGGACGAGCCCCGCCCACGCGAGCGCGTCGATCAGCTGCTCCGTGGCCCCGGGGACGAATCGGGCTCGATCGGTGTCTTCGATGCGCAGGACGAAGACCCCGCCGGCCTTTCGGGCGAACAGGTAGTTGTAGAGCGCCGTCCGAAGCCCGCCCACGTGGAGCGGGCCTGTCGGGCTCGGCGCGAAACGGACGCGCACGGTCTCGCTCATGGTCAGACTCCTCGCCTCGCCTAGCTGCATCTCGGACCGGAAGGCCGATCAGGCGGACGATAGCAGCGAGCGGATCGACCGGCAAGGCCGCCGCCGTTCCCATGCTCGGCTCGCTCGGGCGCGACCTCATGATTGCGACCGCATGATTGCGACCGCGCGATTGCGACCGCGCGATTGACAGTCGGCCTCGTCTGGCCTAGTGTTCCCGCATCCATTTCCCCGAACCGCGATCGGATGACGCGGCGCGATCCCCGCGCGGCAGCGCACCGGATTGGAGCGACAGATGGAAGATTCCAGAAGAGAGGACGGACCGGGCGGCGATGCCCGGA
>VGJL01000174.1 GCA_016867495.1 Candidatus Eisenbacteria bacterium
TCGCGAACCGGCCGGCGGCGTGGCTCTTCCCGAGGGCCTCTTCAAGAGACCGGACGCCGTCCTCTTCCATCGCGACCGGCGCGAGCGGCTCTCGGAAGGGGACGTTCAGGTGCACGGGACCCTTGGGGCATCCGACGGCGACCGCGCAGGCGTGCGCCGCGATCGCCGCGATCCTCCGCAGGAGCGTGAGGTCGGCCTCGGGAAGAGGCAGGTCCTGGAAGAAGAGGGCGTGGCGCCCGTAGAGATGGACCTGATCGATCGTCTGAGGCGAACCCGACTGGCGCAGCTCGGGCGGGCGGTCCGCGGTCAGCAGCACGAGGGGAACCGCGGAGAGCGAAGCCTCGATCAGGGCGGGGAAGAAGTTCGCCGCCGCGGTCCCCGAGGTGCAGAGGACTGCCGCGGGCGAGCCCGTCGCCTTCGCGTTCCCCAGGGCATAGAAGGCGGCCGATCTCTCGTCGAGGTGCATCTCGACCCGCATGGCGGGATTCCTGTCTGCGGCGATGACGAGAGGAGCCGAGCGCGAGCCGGGGCAGGCGCTCATGCGCCGCACGCCGGAGGCGACCAGGGCATCGATCAGCACCCCCGCCGCGAGCAGGTTGAGATTCTCGGTCATGGCTGCGCCTCCGTGAAGAGACGGAGAAGGGAAGCGGCTTTCATCCGCGCCTCCTCCCATTCGCTGTCGGGATCCGAGCCTTCGACGATCCCCGCGCCGGCGATCAGTGTAAGCTTCGAGCCGCTCAGCATGGCAGAGCGAATTCCGACAGCGAAGCGGCTCTCCCGGAGATCGATCCATCCGATCGGACCTGCGTACCAGCCCCGAGGCCTTCCCTCCAAGTCCCGAATCATGCGACGCGATCTCTCCCGAGGAAGGCCGCAGACCGCGGGCGTCGGGTGGAGGGCGCCGATCAGCCTCCCCAGCGAGACTCCTTCCCTCATGCGCCCCGTGACGAGTGACGACAGATGGCGAAGGCCCGGAAGATCCAGGATCCGCGGTTCCTCCTCGGCCTCCAAGCGGTCCGCGAGGGGACGCAGCTCCTCGAGGATCCCTTCGCGCACGATCGCCTGCTCCCGCCTCTCCTTCGCGCTCTCGAGCAGGGACGCGGCGAGCCGGGCGTCCATCCCCGGGTCGGTCGATCGCGGCGCCGTGCCCGCGATGCAGTCGCACGAGAAGTCGAGACCGGCCTGCCTCAGCAGGCCCTCCGGCGTCGCCCCGAGGAAGGCCGAATCACGATCGAACCGGAAGAGGAAACCCGTATGACGGCTCGAGACGGCGCGAATCGCCCGCAGCAGGTTCAGGAAGGGGATCTCGCGCTGCGACACGATGACGAGATCGCGCGACAGGACCACCTTCCGCAGGGTGCCTTCCTCGATCTCCGCGAGGATGCTCCGGACTGCGCGACTCCATCTCTCCCGCTCCGCGGGCGGATCGATGGCCGGCCGCGGATCGATGGCCGGCCGCAGATCGATGGCGGAGAAGCGGGCCTTCTCGATCCACCGCTCGATGAGCCGGCGGATCGATTCTCGCGAGCCTCCGGCTCCTCCGAGGATCCCCGCCCCGGCGGTTTCCGTCACGGCGACCGAGGCCCGGTCCTCGCCGCGCCGAATCCGGATGAGAATCTCGGGGAGCACGAACCGCGCGGGCGCGCCCGACCGCCACGCCGGATGGGGCGGGGCCGTGGGATCGAAGGCGATCCCGCCGAAGTAGCGCAGAGGAGGATCCAGATCCCCGGGCGACTCCAACGAGGCGAGGCGTCCCCGGCAAAGGTCGGGTAGCGCGAGGGCCGTCGCGGCGTCCTCGGCGATGAGCTCATCGGCTGCGCCGATGCCGAGCCACGACTCGATCCCCCCGCTCGCCGGCTCCGACCACCGGACGATCGGAAGCCCCTCGCACCCCGCGGCGATGCGGTCCAGCTCCTCAATTGAAAGGCCGAGCGTGTGCGTCGCGAGCGACCGGCGCATCGGAGAGTAGCCTCCGTGACCCGGGAGACCCCGCCGCTTAGCTCCGCCCCGCCATGGTCGCGTTCACGGCGCGGGGCTTCGGGAGCCGGTCGGGTCCCGTTCACGCCTCGAACCTACCTGGGCGGCGAGGCCGCGCCAAGCGAGTGTCTCGGATGAGCCCCGGAGCGGTCCGAGCGCAGGGAGGGGCGGGACGAGATCGTCAGGCTGTCCCCCGTCCCGTCCGTCTCCGCTCCACAAGATGTATACTCCCACCGCGAGAGGGGGATGCCCGCTATGCGATTCGCTTTCCGCCGCCACGGTCCGCTGTCCTGCGTGGTCCTGCTCGTGCTCGTCCTTGCAACCGCCATCGGCTGCGCCACTGTCCCGATCACCGGCCGCAAGAGCCTCAACATCATCCCCGAGAGCCAGGAGATGGCCCTCGGCCTCGACAGCTACAAGGAGATCCTGTCGAAGTCGGAGGTCGTATCGTCAGGGCCCGAGGTCGAGATGGTGCGGCGAGCGGGGCAGCGCATCGCCGCCGTCTCGCACAAGCCGGGCTACGCTTGGGAGTTCAATCTCATCAAGGACGACATGGTCAACGCGTTCTGCCTTCCGGGAGGGAAGGTAGCCGTCTACACGGGGATACTGCCCGTCGCGCAGAGCGAGGCCGGGCTCGCGACCGTGATGGCCCACGAGATCGCCCACGCGATCGCGAGGCATGGCGGGGAGAGGATGACCGATCAGCTCGCTTTCCAGATAGGCGGGATGGGGCTGGAGGCCCTGCTCAAGGACAAGAGCCCGGCCACGCGGAATGTCGTGCTCGCCGCCTACGGCGTCGGCGGCACGGTCGGCGTCCTCCTTCCCTTCAGCAGGTCTCAGGAGAGCGAGGCGGATCACATCGGGCTCGTCTACATGGCCAAGGCCGGCTACGACCCCAGGGAAGCGATCGGTTTTTGGCAGCGGATGGCCAAGCAGGCGGAGGGAAAGGCGCCGCCCGAGTGGCTCAGCACGCACCCGAGCGGAGGGACGCGCGTGGAGCAGCTTCAGAAGTGGATGCCCGAGGCGCTCGGCTACTACCGTCCCGCGCCCTGAGATGGGAGCGGCGCGCGATCGGCGGGTGGATCCGGCTGGGCCGTCTGGGTGCTTTTCCCCTCCCGCCGGCGGGAGGATCGCATAAACAGCTTGCGGATCCCCGGTCGCCGTGGAAACCTGTCACGGACGCGTTGGCCGCGCTGACAGGGGGAATCCCGGTGATGCTCAGTGCCAGACCGCTGCGTGGGGAATGAGGGTATGGACGCCTTGCGGAGCCAGGGATGGCAGGCCTTCCACGACGTGGTCGAGCGCCATCGCGACTTCCTTCTGACTTCCCACGTCTTCCCCGAGGGCGACTCGATCGGTTCGGAGATCGCCCTGGGCCTCTACCTCAAGGATCGAGGAAAGCGGGTCCGCATCCTGAACCCGAGCGCGGCGAGGGACTGCTACTCCTACCTTCTCAACCTCTATCCCGTTCACGATCTGGGGCGTAACGGCTCCTCGCCGATTCCCCTCGAGGCCCAGGTCGTCGTCGCGGTGGACGTCGGGACCTGGGACTACATGGGTCCCCTCGCGGAGCTGCTGCGCAACAGCCGCCTGCCCATCGTCGCCATCGATCATCACCATCCCGGCCCCAACTTCAGCGACCTCGGCATCGTCGATCCATCCGCCTCGAGCACGGGGGAGATGATCTACCAGTATCTCTGCTGGGCAGGCGCCACGATCACGCCCGAGATCGCTCAGGCCCTGTACACGAGCGTCATGTTCGACACCTGGGGGCTGCGTCTTCCTCAGACCGCCAACAGCACCGTCCTCGTCGCCGCCGAGCTGCTCCGGCACGGGGCCGATCACGCCGTCGTCTCGCGCTCGATCTTCCAGAACGAGAGCTACCAGCGGCTGCATCTCTACCAGCGGGCGCTGCACGGGCTCCACCAGGAGAGGGGCGGGAGGATCGCCTGGCTCTCGATCCCCAACGAGGTCTTCGTCGACACGGGGACCGACATCCACGACGGCGACGGGATCCTCGACTCCCTGCTGCCGATCGCGGAGATCGAGGTCTGCGTTCTCTTCCGCGAGGTCGCGGGACTCGGGTGCCGCGTCACCTTCCGCTCGAAGGGGCAGCACGACGTCGGCGCCATCGCGCGGCAGTTGGGTGGCGGCGGACGCATCACGGCCGCCGGGGTCTTCCTGCCGATCTCTCTCGACGAGGCTCAGGATATCGTCCTCAGAATCATCAGGGACCTCTACACGGAGACCGTGGCCGCGTGCGTCCCGATCTCCCGGACCGGCTCACTCCGCATCTGACCGATTGTGATAGGATGGAGCGACCATCCGCCGGACGGCAGCCGTCCGAGCCCAGCGATCGCGCATGTGACGGAGGAAGCAGGGATGAAGCCATCTCCTCGCGCGGGCGTTCCCGCGCCGAAGCCGAGGCGTCGCTCCGGGCCCGTTGTCTACCTGACCAAACAGGTGGAGTTCAGCGCGAGCCACCGTCTGTTCAATCCCGACTTCTCCTGGGAGAAGAACTGCGAGGTCTTCGGCATCTGCAACAATCCGAACGGCCACGGGCACAACTACGTCCTCGACGTCACGCTTGCGGGCCGGCCCGATCCGCAGACGGGGATGATCATCGACCTGAAGCAGCTCAAGGAGATTCTCGACGCGCTCCTGATCGCTCATGTCGACCACAAGAACCTCAACCTGGACGTCGACTTTCTCCAGGACTGCGTGCCGACGGTCGAGAATCTGGTGATCCGCTTCTGGGAGAGGCTCGATGGGCGGATTCCGGGATGCGTCCTGCACGAGCTCTCCCTCTACGAGTCCAGGACGAACTTCGTCAGGTATCAAGGCGCTGAGAGGAAGAGTGGAAGATGATGGAGGATCTGATCCGTTCGCTGCTGCTGGAGCTGGGCGAGGATCCAAGCCGGCAAGGGCTGCAGAAGACGCCCAGGAGGGTCGCGGAGTCCCTCCGGTTCCTGACCGCGGGACACGACCACGACGTGCGCCAGATCCTGACGGGCGCGATCTTCGACGAGCCGTACGACGAGATGGTGATCGTCAAGGAGATCGACTTCTACAGCCTCTGCGAGCATCATCTCCTTCCGTTCTACGGGCGCGCCCACATCGCCTATCTTCCCGACGGCAAGATCATCGGTCTCTCGAAGCTCCCGAGGATCGTGGACGCCTATTCGCGGAGGCTCCAGATCCAGGAGCGTCTCACGCAGCAGATCGCCCAGTGCATCGACGAGGCCATCCGTCCCCTCGGAGTGGGAGTGGTCGTGGAGGCCTTCCACCTCTGCATCGCGATGCGCGGCGTCCAGAAGCAGAACGCCTTCGCCACGACCAGCACGATGCTGGGCGTCTTCAGGGACGATCGTGCGGCCCGGAGC
>VGJL01000175.1 GCA_016867495.1 Candidatus Eisenbacteria bacterium
CATCGACGGCGCGGACGAGTCAACCGGCGGCTCCCGGGCGCCCGACTTCGACCCCGCCAACGCGCGCACGTTCTTGTCTTCCCTTCGGCACTCTGGCAGCTTCGCCGCCATGAGACTACTGCTCCAGGCAGTTCCCGAAGGACGGGCGCCCGCGCCGCCCGATGAGCGATTTCTTGCAAGAAGGATGCGCCATCCGAACCGCTCCACAACGCCCTCGAAACCCACCACAAGCATCTGAGCTATCCACAATGCACCACCCCATAAGTATCCAAAGAGCGAAACGGATCGCGGCGTTCCTGTTCCTTTCAGTCGCCGGAGCACTCGCTGCGGAAGAGAATCCCTACCGCTATTGGCCAAGCTACCAGAAGGTCCCCTTGACGGATTATGCTGAACCAACGTGGACTCCTCACAACACGATAGCAACGGGGTGGGATTTCTCCCTCCCCCCGTCTGTCACCGTCAGCCCTCGCTCCTATCTGGTCTTCGCGAGGATCTTCAATCTCTCCAAGGAACCCAAGCTCCCTCCCGTTCGCATCAAGGCGAATCCCGTTCTTTCCATATGGGTCGAGTGGAAGGAACTGGAGCCGGAGAGAGACCGCTACGACTTTGAACGACTCAAGTCGTTCATTGGCCTGGCCGCCGCCGCCGGATACGGTGTCGAGATCCGCCCCATAACCGCCATAGCCGCGAGGAATGGGGACAGGACTCGGGGTTCGGTTCCCGGGTATGTCACCGCTTTGGGCACCCCTATTCTCAATGATCCTCCGAAGAAGGGGGACGGAATCAGTCACTATGATCCATCCCATCCCGACTTCCACCGCCGATACATGAAGCTGGTACAAGCCTTTGGGAAGTCTGGGATTCCCACAAACCCCACAGTCAAATCCATCGTTGTCGGCTATTCATCCGAGACCTACGGGGACGAGGGAATTGGAGATTGCTCCAAGCAACACGTTATGGAGCGGCTGGATGCCTGGGCTCACGCCTGCCAGGGGGTCGCCGGCAAAGTCATGATGTGCGGGAAGAGCGAATACGGCTTCTCCAAAGGCTTCGGATTCCGCGATGGCATGGTGGAGGTCTACATGTACCAGATACCCGATGCCGCCAACGGTCAGTTCATTGATGAGAACGGCTATCTGACCACGGACGAAAAGGCGCCCATCATTGCAAAGGGGGGCTTGAACGGAGACGAGAACGAGACCTATGAAGAGAAGATGAGCTTTCGGTTTGGCCCCACAACTCTCTTCCCCTACCGATACTTCTCCTCAACGCTGAGGGCGATTCAACTGCGCAAGAACATCATCCTCTTGAATGACTTCTCACCCATCCCTGACCTCACCGCCTATCTCTCCCTTGAAATGGGACGCACGGTGAAGGACACCCCTGACGTCTGGTGCCTTCTTCGCGAGAATCAAATGCAGCCATGGTCCTACAATGGCCGGGCCAAGGAGATGGGCTATTATGGGGACTTCAGCACATCCAGACCTGTTCCGTGCAAGAACTTCGAGCGATGGCTCTACCAGCGCGATTCGGAGGGATATGAAACCCAAGCCGTCCTTCCGATCCCCACGTCGCCCAACCATTGGATGATGGCCCCAGGACATGACAAGGACCTCATTGCACGAGCAGGAACGAGAATCGGATTTGCGGTGGACGATCGATTCCTTCCCGAGACTCCTCAATCCGTGACTTTCAAGATCACCTTCCACGACGGCGTCAGAGGCACCATGAACCTGGTTTATGAGGGAGCCTCCGGCCGAGTCCAGTATCCGATCATCGCCACCGGCAACGATGTCATTCGAACCGCCACCGTCCACACCACCGTTCTCTTCAAAGCCAAAGGCCTTGCCTACGACTTTGAGATCCATTCCCCTGAGAAAGTCCCCGTTTCCATCGTCCGCGTGATCAGGTCTCCCGAGAAAGCGAAGCCATGACGCAGCAATCCGGTTTGCCGGGCTCATGCTCCGTGGCGTTGCCCCCCGGGGAGAAGAAGGATGAACCCTATCTCGAGAGAGGCTGCTCTGTAGCAAGCTGCGAAGGGTTCTGGACACTACCCCCTATGCAGGGACAAGCCGGAAGACGATGTTGTCCGGCACCTCGGACTCGACATCGCCGACCACGGAGGCGCCCTCCGGGACCGCCCCGGAGAGAATCTGCGAGGCGAGCGCGTCGGACACCCTGCGCTGCACCGCGCGCTTCAGCGGGCGCGCGCCGAAGGCCGGATCGTATCCGTCGCGCGCCAGGAGGTCCTTGGCCCCGTCGGTGAGCCGCAGCGTGATCCGCTTCTTCTCCAGGAAGCCGGCGACGCGCGCGACCTGGATGTCGACGATCCGGCGGATCTCCTCTCGCCGCAGGCTGTGGAACAGCACGATCTCGTCGACGCGGTTCAGGAACTCCGGCCGGAACTGGGCGCGAAGCAATTCGTTGACCTTCGTCCGGAGCCGTTCGTAGCCGTCGTCGCCCGGCGACAGGTCGGGGTGCTTCTGCAGTGTCTCGTGGATCAACGCGCCGCCGAGGTTGGAGGTCATGATGACCAGCACGTTCCGGAAGTCGACCGTCCTCCCCTGCCCGTCGGTCAGCCTCCCCTCGTCGAGAATCTGCAGCATCACATTGAAGACGTCCGGGTGGGCCTTCTCGATCTCGTCGAAGAGAACGACCGTGTACGGCTTGCGCCGGACATGCTCGGTGAGCTGGCCGCCCTCCTCGTAGCCGACGTAGCCCGGAGGCGCGCCGATGAGCCGGCTGACGGCGTGCTTCTCCATGTACTCCGACATGTCGATGCGCACCATCGCGGTCTCGTCGTCGAACAGGAATTCCGCCAGCGCCCTCGCCAACTCCGTCTTGCCGACGCCGGTCGGGCCCATGAAGATGAAGGAGCCGATCGGACGGTTGGGATCCTGAAGGCCGGACCGGGCCCGGCGGACGGCGTTCGAGACCGCGCCGATCGCCTCCTCCTGGCCGATCACCCTCTTGCGGAGCAACGCCTCCATCTGGAGCAGCTTCTCCCGCTCGCTGCCGAGCAGCTTCGCGACCGGGATGTGCGTCCACGAGGCGACGACCGAGGCGATGTCCTCGGGATCGACCTCCTCCTTCAGCATCTTCACGTCCTTCTGAACCTCGGCGAGCTTGGCCTGCGCCTCCGCGATCTGCCGCTCGATCCTCGGGATCCTGCCGTAGCGCAGTTCCGCGGCCTTCTCGAGATCGTTGGCGCGCTGCGCCTGCTCCTCCTCGACCTTGAGCAGGTCGATGGACCGCGTCAGCGTCCGGAGGTCGGAGATCAGGTCCTTCTCCTTCTGCCAGTGCAGCTTCATCCGCGCGCTCTCTTCGCGCAGGCGCGCAAGCTCGGCCAGCAACCGGTCGAGGCGGGCGCGGGAATCGGCGTCCTTCTCCTTCAGCAACGCCTGGCGCTCGATCTCGAGCTGCAGGATGCGGCGCTCCACCTCGTCGATCTCGACCGGCAGGCTGTCGATCTCCATGCGGAGCCGGCTGGCCGCCTCGTCGACGAGGTCGATCGCCTTGTCGGGCAGGAATCGGTCGGCGATGTAACGGTGCGAGAGCGTCGCGGCCTGCACGAGCGCGGCATCCTGGATGCGCACGCCGTGGTGGACCTCGTAGCGCTCCTTGAGGCCGCGCAGGATGGCGATGGTGTCCTCGACGGACGGCTCGCCGACGCGGACGGGCTGGAAGCGCCGCTCCAGCGCGGGGTCCTTCTCGACGTGCTTGCGGTACTCGTCGATCGTCGTCGCCCCGACGCAGCGCAGTTCGCCACGCGCCAGCGGCGGCTTGATCATGTTCGAGGCGTCCACCGCACCCTCGGCGCCGCCCGCACCGACCAGCGTGTGAAGTTCGTCGATGAAGAGGATGACCTGGCCCTCGGACGCAAGCACCTCCTTGAGAAACGCCTTGAAGCGATCCTCGAACTCGCCGCGGTACTTCGCGCCGGCGACCATCGCGCCCAGGTCGAGCGCCACGACCCGGCGGTTGCGGAGCCCCTCGGGTACGTCGCCTGCGATGATCCGCTGCGCGAGGCCCTCGACGATCGCCGTCTTGCCGACGCCCGGCTCGCCGATCAGCACGGGGTTGTTCTTCGTGCGACGCGAGAGCACCTGGACGACGCGGCGGATCTCGGTATCGCGTCCGATGACCGGGTCGAGCTTCTTCTGGCGCGCCATGTCGGTGAGATCGCGGCCGTACTTCTTGAGCGCCTCGTACTTGTCCTCGGGATTCTGGTCCGTCACGCGGTGCGATCCCCGAACCGACTGGAGCGCCTGCAGCACGCTCTCCGGCGCCAGCCCGGCCTTGGCCAGGATCGACGCGAGCGCCGTGTCCTTCGACTCGACGACGGCGAGGAAGAGATGCTCGACGCTGACGTACTCATCGCGAAGACGGCCGGCGACCGCGAAGGCACCCTCCAGCACCTGCCGGAGCGATTGCGACAGGCCACGCTCGCCGGTCTGTCCCTGGACGACCGGCATCGCATCGAGTCGGGCCTCGACGCTGGCGCGAAGCCGTCCGGCGTCCACGCCGAGCTTCTGCAGCAACGGCGGCACCACTCCCTCCGCCTGGTCGAGCAACGCCAGCAGCAGGTGCTCGACGCCGA
The DNA here is from genome assembly GCA_016867495.1 of Candidatus Eisenbacteria bacterium. Taxonomy (NCBI): domain Bacteria; phylum Candidatus Eiseniibacteriota; species Candidatus Eiseniibacteriota bacterium. Next base: position 4,601 of record VGJL01000175.1, read on the forward strand.
TCTCCGGGTTCCGCCGCTCCCCGGCCACACGCTGCGCCGCCTGAAGCGCTTCCTGGGACTTGATCGTCAGTTTGTCGATTTGCATCGCGTCACCTCGCGTCACAGCGAAGCACCGACGGTGCCAACGGGTGCACGATCAGCATTCACCTTTCGATGAAGTAGATACGAATCATTGATAGAAATCACCGATGCGCCATCCTGGCGCACTCGAAATCCATAGCGTCAGAATGGCGCGTAACAGCAGTGCCGTCTGAAGTGGAAGCGGTCTAGCTGGGGCGGCCGGGGCGGAGTCGGTCGAAAACGCGAAAGCGACGGCCGACGCCCAGGGCGGACTGGAGTTCGCTGAGCATCCGCGCCTCGTCGGGCGGGCTGATCCGGCTTGAAGGCCTGGGCTCCGTCCCGGCATCGGGCGCTTCGACCCCAGGCTCTTCCTTTGTGTCCTTGACGGCCGAGAAGTGATCCGCGCCAGCATCGGCGGGGATGGGGATCTCCTCTTCGGCGATCGCGGGACCGGGGACAGACACCGCCGGAGGCGATACCGACGGACTCACGGCAGCGGCCGGCGACTCCGCCGGAACGATGTCGGTGGGCGGAGCGGAAACCACCGGCTCGGCGAGTGACGATTCCCGCGCAACGGCCTCCGTCACCGGAACGGGAGCGGCCTCCACCGGCCGGTCCGCATCGTGCCCCGTCGCAGGAGGCGGTGCCTGAGGCTCGGGGGCGACCGGGGCGGCCGGCGG
>VGJL01000176.1 GCA_016867495.1 Candidatus Eisenbacteria bacterium
CCTCGGAACCCGGCGCCTCCTCTCCCCTTCGCAGCGGCGCCTCGCAGCGCCCCTCGTTGAGGACCTTGTAGGTGAGCCGCCCGTCGTCGCACATCCACCAGCGATTGACGGCCTGGTTCTCGCGGGGCCGGTATCGCTGCGCTTCCTCCTCGTAGTGCTCGAGGTAGATGTTGCACCCTCTGCCGCAGCCCGCGCAGATCGACCGTGTCGTCGTCAGGAACCAGACGCGGCACTTGAAGCGGAAGTCCTTGCTCGTGAGCGCCCCGACGGGACAGAGATCGACGGTGTTGAGGCTGTATGGATTGTCGAGCGGTTTGCCGGGGAGCACGCCGATCTCGCTGTGGTTGCCGCGGTTGATGACCCGCAGCTCTCCGGTCCCCGAGATCTTGTCGCAGAAACGGACGCAGCGGGTGCACAGAACGCAGCGCTCGGCGTCCAGGACCACGCGCGGCCCCACGTCGACGACCTTCCCCTTGTGGACCTTCGGCAGGTCGAGGCGGCTCTCGTACTGGCCGTGGCGCATGTAGAAGTCCTGCAGGAGGCACTCCCCCGACTGGTCGCAGATGGGACAGTCCAGGGGATGGTTCAGGAAGAAGAACTCGAGGACCGCCTTGCGGAGATCGCGCACGGCCTCCGTGTCGGTGCGGATCCTGAGCCCGTCGCGCGCGAATGTGTTGCAGGCGATCTGAGGCTTGGGGACTCCATCGATCTCGATGAAGCAGAGCCGGCAGTTGCCGTCGACACCGAGCCCCGGGTGGTAGCAGAAGTGCGGGATCTCGATTCCCAGGAGCTTGGCCGCCTGGATCATGTTGAACCCCTCGGGGACATCGATCTCCCGGTCGTCGATGATCACCCTAGGCATGATCCTGTCTCCTTGCGGCTCCGGCGAGGAGCGGATCGGACCGGAAGGGGCAGCGGCCCGCGCCGACGTGCCGTTCGAACTCCCCGCGGAACTTCGTCACGAAGCTCGCGGCCGGCATGGCCGCCGCGTCGGAGAGAACGCAGATCGTCGTCCCGATCATGCGATTCGTGATCGAGAGGATCTTGTCCATGTCGGCCGGGCTACCTCCCCCGGCTTCCAGCCTCGCGACGAGGCCTCGGAGCCAACCCGTCCCCTCGCGGCAAGGCGTGCATTGCCCGCACGATTCGTGGGCGTAGAACTTCATGAGCGTGGAGAGGGCCCGGACCATGCATGTCTCCTCGTCGATGACGATCATGCCTCCCGATCCGAGCATGGTGCCCGCGGCGGCGAGGCTCTCGTAGTCGAGGTCCGCGCCTTCGGCCTCCTCGCGCGTGAGGACGGGCACGGACGAGCCGCCGGGGATGTTCGCCTTCATCGCCTTGCCGCCCCGAATCCCGCCGCAGAGATCGTAGACCAGCGTCTTGAGCGGCAGGCCCAGGGGGACCTCGTAGACGCCCGGCCGGGCGACCGGGCCGCTCACGCTGAAGAGCTTGGTGCCGGGGGACTTCTCGGTGCCGTAGCTCCGGTAGGCCGCGGCGCCGTTCTCGATGATCCACGGAACGGCTGAGAGGGTCTCGACGTTGTTCACGACGGTCGGGCCGCCGAAGACGCCCACGACGGCCGGGAACGGCGGCTTGATGCGCGGCCTTCCCGGCTTTCCCTCGAGCGATTCGATCAGCCCGGTCTCCTCGCCGCAGATGTAGGCGCCGGCTCCTCGGTGAATGGTCACATCGAGGTCGAAAGCGGTCCCGAACGACCGGGGGCCGAGATACCCCTTGGCATAGGCCTCATCGACTGCCGCCTGGAGGCGGTGGTAGGGAAGCCCGAACTCCCCCCTGACATAGATGTAGGCGCGATGGATCCCGACGGCCCAGGAGGTGATGACGATCCCCTCGATGAGCTGATGCGGATCGAGCTCCAGCAGGTAGCGGTCCTTGAAGGTCCCCGGCTCGCTCTCGTCGGCGTTCACGCAGAGATACTTCGGGGAGTTCGAGTCCTTCGGCACGAACCCCCATTTCATGCCTGTCGGAAAGCCGGCGCCTCCGCGTCCCCTCAGGCCCGACTGCTTGACCTCCTCCGTCACCGCGGCCGGATCCATCCGGAGCGCCTTGACGGCCGTGCGATAGCCGCCGGCCCTCTCGTAGGAGGAGAGAGTCCACGATTCGGGGCTCCCGAAGTTGCGGGAGAGCAGCTTGACCTCCGCCGCCATCGTCCTCCTAGATCCTCCCCTCTTTGGCGGCCCGGGCCCGCAGCCCATCGAGAAGCTCGCCAAGCCCGCGGTCGTCGAGTGGCCCGTGGAACTCGTCATCGACTTGCACGACCGGGGCCATCTCGCAGGCCGCGAGGCACTCGACCTCGTTGAGCGTGAAGAGCCCATCGGCGGCCGTCTCCCCCGGTCCGATCCCGAGCCTCCTCCGCAGGCAATCGAGGAGATGCTCCGCGCCCATGAGCTGGCAGGAGAGATTGGTGCAGATCTGCAACTGGTGTCGTCCGCCCGGTTCCCTGCGGAACATCGTGTAGAAGCTGACCACTCCGTAGGCGTGCGAGGGCGGCACGCCGCACCGCTCGGCCACCAGGCTCACCGCCTCCTCCGGGATCCACCCGTGCCTGTCCTGAATCATCCAGAGCATGGGAAGAATGGCCGCTTCCCTTGTGGGATAGCGCGAGAGGAGCCGTTCGATCCTATCCTCCTCCTCAGCGGAGAAAGCGAGCGGATGCCCCAGCCGCCTCAGGGGGCATGGATCCCGGAGCGTCGGGTCGTGGGCGGGATCGGATCTCTCGAATGGCTGCATGCGGATCCCCTACCTGTCCAGCTCTCCGGCGATGATGTTGAGACTCCCCAGGATCGCGACCACGTCGGCGACCATTCCGCCCTCCACAAGCCGCGGCAGGGCGGAGTAGATGTGGAAGCAGGGGGGGCGGACCTTGCACTTGTACGGCTTCATCCCGCCGTCGCTGACGATGAAGAACCCGAGCTCCCCGTTCGCCGCCTCGGTCGCGACGTAGGCCTCGCCCACGGGCGGGTTGACGCCGTGCATGATCAGCTTGAAGTGCCCGACGAGCCCCTCGATCGATTCATAGGTCTGCTTCTTCGGCGGAAGGATGATCCGCGGGTGCTCGACATTGACCGGCCCGGACGGCATCTTGTCGAGGGCCTGCTCCACGATCCGGCAGCTCTGCCGTATCTCCTCGAAGCGGACCATCACTCTGTCGTAGGTGTCCCCTTGGTGCCCGCTCGGGATCTCGAAGTCGAAGCTGTCGTAGTGGTCGTACGGGTGCCGCTTGCGCAGATCGTACTCGTACCCCGTCGCGCGCAGGCAGGGCCCCGTGAATCCGAAGCTGATCGCCTCCTCGGCGTCGATCACTCCGATCCCGACCGTCCGATCGATGAAGATCTTGTTGCGGGCGATGAGCTTCAGGGTGTCGCCGACAGCCTTCGGCACCTCCTTGAGAACCGCGCGGACCGCCTCCTCGAAGTCCGGGGTGATGTCGGCCCAGAGCCCGCCGATCCGGGTGTAGGAAGTCGTGAGCCTCGCTCCGGTCAGGCTCTCGATCACGTTGTAGATCCGCTCGCGGAGGTTGAACAGGTACCAGTAGTTCGTGAGCGCTCCCAGATCGACCAGATTCGCCGCGTTGCAGACGAGGTGATCCATGATGCGCGACAGCTCGGTGATGATGACCCGGATGAACTTGCAGCGATCGGTGACCTCGATCCCGCAGAGCGCCTCGACGGCGCGCGAGTAGGCCACGTTGTTGATGAGACAGGAACAGTAGTTCAGCCTGTCGGTGTATGGAATGACCTGGTTGTACTCGTGCGTCTCGGCGGACTTCTCGAAGCCGCGGTGGAGGTAGCCGATCTCGGGGATGCAGTAGCGGACCGTCTCCCCCTCGAGCTCGACCAGGTTGCGCAGGGTCCCGTGGGCCGCCGGATGGCTCGGGCCCAGGTTGAGGATCATCGCATCGGCCTGTCCGCCCCGGGGCGTCGGGTCCCGCCTCCTGCGGCGCTCCAGCTCATCCTCCAGGTCATCTACTTCGCTCAGCCACTGCCCCTTGTAGATGTCGTAGTCCCTGCGGAGGGGATGGCCCACGAACTCCTTGTGATTCAGGATCCGCTTCAGGTTGGGGTGATCGCGGAAGACGACGCCGTACTGGTCGTAGGCTTCCCTCTCGGTCCAGTCGGCGTTCTTGTAGATCCCCGTGGCCGTCTCGATCCAGCAGTCCTCTTCGGGAACGGGGCTCTTGATGGCGAGACGCTCCCCGCGCTCGAGGGAGTGGAGCAGATAGACCACGTCGAACCGGTCTCCGTCGCGGAGCTCGCCGCAGTCCACGACGGTGAGGTCGGTCAGCATGTCGAACCGGTAGGAGGGCTCGTCCCGCAGAAAGCGAAGGGCCTCCGTGATCGCCCCGCGGGCGAGCCGCACGACCGGCATGCCGACCATCGACTCCCGGCCGAGGATCGCCGCGCCGAGTCTCGCATGGAGGGGAGCGAGGTCGATTTCCCGGATCTCCTGGTCCACCGCGCGTCGCGTCTCCATGGTCCCCTAGCGCGGCGCCGGATTGCGCTCGATCTTCTTCTGGATCTCGAGCAGCGCCTGGAGGATCGCCTCGGGCCTTGGCGGGCAGCCCGCGATGTAGAAGTCGACGGGGATCACCTTGTCGATTCCCTGAAGCGTGCAGTAGTTGTCGTAGAAGCCTCCCGAGGAGGCGCAGACTCCCATGGCGACGACCCACTTCGGCTCGCACATCTGCTCGTAGATCCGCCGCAGGATCGGCGCCTGTTTGTAGGTCACCGTTCCGGCGACGAGGAGCAGGTCCGATTGCCGCGGGGAGAATCGGACCACCTCGGCCCCGAATCGGGAGAGATCGAAGACCGACGAGACGACCCCCATGAACTCGATCGCGCAGCACGCGGTCCCGAAGGGAAGGGGCCAGATCGAGTTCTTGCGCGCCCAGTTGATCGCCAGATCGAGCTTGGTCAGGTAGACTCCCTCGCCGACGGGCGACTCCCGATGGATCCCGCGGGGCAGGGGCCGGCCGGGGGAATCGGCGGGGACGCCGCGCCGGGCCGGGTCTTCGCTCACTCCCACTCCATCCCTCCCTTGCGCCATTCGTAAGCGAGACCGAGCACGAGGATCAGGAAGAAGACCCCCATGGCCAGATCGCCGGCCAACCCCAGGTTTCCGCGGGCGACGGCCCACGGGAAGAGGAAGACCGCCTCCACGTCGAAGAGAAGGAAGAGTACCGCGATTAGATAGAACTTCACGGGGAATCGCCCCCGCGGGAGAGACCGCTGCAGGACGCCCGACTCATAGGGCGTCAGCTTGCCCGCCGACGGGTTCCTGGGCCCGAGCCGCGAGCTGAGCAGC
>VGJL01000177.1 GCA_016867495.1 Candidatus Eisenbacteria bacterium
CCAGAAGCCTCGTCGTTCCCACAGGGACAGATCGAGGCCGTGGATCGCGAGCAGGAAGGTCTTGAACTCCTCCTTGGCCTCGCGATCGTCCCAGTAATGGGAGCGAAACCGTAGGCCCTCAGGACCGCGTTCGTCGCCCAATCGGCATCACTTCGAGGCCCGACGCATCAGCGCCGTTGAGCCTATCATGCAGACTGCCAGCGCAGGCCCGAGAAAGGTGTACTTCCCGGAATCTCGCGCGAACAGGATAACGGCACCGATAGCGATGGCCCAGAGAACGAGATTCGCGACTACCGGACGCATGCTGGTTGCTTCTCCAATAGCTCGCCGATGAGACCTGCCGCCCTGCGCGCGCCGTCCACCGGCACCGGCGCGTGCAGAATCGGCCGGCCGATCTCGGCGAGGACGGCCTTCGCCAGAAGGCCAGCCGTTGTCCTGGCGAGCTCCATCTTGAGCCCGGCGCCCAGTCGTTCGAGCCGGCCCGCGACATGGATCTGCTGCTCGGAATGCCCCTCGATCGGGAAGTAGATGAAAGGGCGGCGGAGAGCGGTCAGCTCGAGGGTCGCGGTCCCCCCGCCCTGGACGATGGCCAGATCCGACGCGGCAAGGTGCTCGTACAACGCGGGGACATAGCCTCGTCTCTCGATTCCCTCGGGAAGATCGACTCCCTCAAGCGAGAGCCGCGGGCCGCAGACCAGAATCATTCGGAGACCCGGGATCGACTCGCGCAGCAGCGGGAAGGACCGCGCACAGAGGTCGAGCATCTCCTTGCCGATCGCCGTCCCACCCACGGCGCAGATGATCAGCGGTTCCGCGCCGTACCCGAGCCTTCTGCGGACCTCCTCGCGATCGGCGTAATCGCCCGGATCGAATGTCAGCACAGGCCCCACGAAGTTGTACCTCTCCATCGCCCACGCGCGTCGATCGCGCGGCAGAAGGAAGCCGAAGGGGGTATCCGGGACATCGGACGCCTCCCCGACGAAGAGACTCAGGTCCACGGCCGAGCCTCTCTTCCTGTTGCCGACAGCCCAGGCGCAGTTCAACAGATAGACGCCGAACCTCTCGAGAAGAGACCGCGAGAGCGCGTCGAACCCGACGAAGTCGTAGATCATGGCGAAGGGGCAGGTCTTGGCGGCAGGATCGCGCCGGTAGGCGAGGCTGATCTCATACGTCTCGTCGCCGATCAGGAGATCGAAGCGTTCCCGCCGCGTGACCCGCCCGACAACGGCGACGTTTCGCGACCAATGTCCCTTGACCTTCGCGGCATACCGGACAAGGCTGAGAGCGCCGCCGGAAGCTGCGCTTTCGGCCGCAAGGCTCGCATCCGCCAGATCGTCAGCGTCGGCAAGCAGATTCTCGCCCGCCTCGCGGATCACACGATCCGCCGGCGGTGCGGCCAGCCAGGCGAGATCGACGCCCGGGCATCGCTTGCGCAGCTCCCGGGCGATCGACAGATCCCTACCGACATGCCCCAGACCGATCGACCCGCTGAAGAAGAGAACTCGCTTGCTCGACAAGACTCACCCCCTGTTCCTGACGTCCTTGACTGCATCTGAGAGGCGAGCGGGTGCGCCGCGAGGCCCGGCGCCCCCAGAACCCAGCCGGGCCGAGCGGATGCGCCAGGCGAGCGTCTCCATTGCAGTCAAAACGGTCTAGCCCTGCTTCGGCATGAAGAAGAGGTGCCGAAGCTCTCCCTCTTGTTCCGGATCCCGCGCGAAGGCGTTGAAGTTCAACGCCCAGCTTGAGCCGTCAACGAGTGCCCGGGACGCCTTGGTGGGCTTGTGGCGCACGCTCCTGTCGTCCTGCCAGGGATCGATGTCGAAGTAGGCGACGAGGACATGCTTTCCCAGCGAGATCACCCGGCGGACAAGGGGCAGGAAGTCCTCGTCGCCGGTGATGAGCACGGCCACGTCGTAGCGGTCCTGATGGGCATGGTCGAGGACGTCGACGGCGAACTGGACATCGACCCCCTTCTGGGCGATCGAGTAAGTGAGATCCTGCCCGGAACCCTTGGCCGTTTCCTTGGCGGGCAGGAAGTGGGTGACGATCCCCGCGGCCATGAGAGCCATCTCGAAATCCCGCTCCTTCTCGAGCTGATCCGCGGCCGCGACGTTCGTGGTCATCCTGCCGTCATAGTAGTGCGCCGCCACGATCTTCGTGATCGCATCGGCGGCCTTGATCTTCTCGGAGACATACCGTTCAAGCGTCTCGTGAAGCGCCGGGAGGCTGAACCATCCGCGCTTCTCCTTGTATCTGAAGAAGAGCTGCCCCGCGCGGAAGAACGCCCCGTCGTAGAACACCATGACCCGAACCGAGCGTGTCATGCAGAACCTCCCGCGATGCCCTCAGGCCGGCACATTCCCTCGATCGCCCGGCCACCGACAGTAAGCTACGCCAACATTCCTATGCGGTCCAGTCGTCCGGCCGGCGCGCGGCCCGTGCCGCGCTCACTTCCTTTCCACCAGCGCCGCCTCGACGGTCGCTTCCTTTCCGTCCCGGAGAAGCTTGACGAGCACCTTGTCCCCGGGCTGACGCGACTTCAGGATGCCGGAGAAGTCCTCCAGCCCCCCGATCTTCTCGCCGTCGATCGCGACGATCCGATCCCCCGCCTTGATCCCCGCCTGCTCGGCCGGGCTCCCGGGAAGGACTCCGGACACCAGGACTCCATCTCCCTGATAGGCCATGTCGGGGATCGTGCCGAGGCTCACCCGGCGCGCGGTCATTTGATGGGGGGCGGCGGACGCGCCGGATCCGGCATCCATCCCTCCCGAGCCTGCCGGGACCCCTGGGGATACGAAGGTCATCGGCTTGTCGCGATCGGCCAGATAGCGGACCAGCTCGGCGGTGAAGCCAGCGATCTCCACGAGCCCCTCGTAGTTCATCTTCTCCGGCGTGTCGCTCGTTCTGTGGTAATCGGCATTCGGCCCCGAGAAGAGATGGAGCGCGGGAACTCCCTTGGCGATGAAGGAAATCTGATCCGATCCGAAGGGCCCCTTATCGGGGATCGTGAGGTCGAGATCGAAGCCGAGTCCGACGCCGCGGATCATCTTCGGAAACTCCGCGGCGCTCGAGGCCGACAGAACGAGCAGGCGCTTCTTCTCGATCCGACCGACCGTATCGAGGTTGATCATGGCGATGACCGACTCGATCGGGAGGATCGGATTCTCCGCGTACCAGCGCGAGCCCAGGAGGCCCGCCTCTTCGCCCGAGAAGGCCACGAAGACGACCGTCCTCTTGCGAAGAGGCTCCTTGGCCAGTTCGTCCGCGACCGCGCAGAGAACCGCCACGCCGGAGGCGTTGTCATCGGCGCCGGGATAGACATTCCCTGCTCCGTCCAGGCCGAGATGATCGTAGTGGGCGCCGATCACGACCGATCCGTCTCCCGCGCCCCGAAGGATGCCGACTACGTTCTTGAGCGCGATCTTCCCCCACTCCTTCCCCTGGGGAAGGAGGACGGCATCCGCGATCTCGGGCTTCGCCGGCGTGAAGCTCTGGAACCAACCGCCGCCATCGCCGACAGGGACGAGCCCTGCCCGCTCGAAGCGCGCCGCGATCATCGCCGCCGCCTTCTCGAGGCCCTGGCTCCCCGGGGCGCGACCCTCCATGGATGGATCGGAAAGCGCCACGACGCTCGAGCGGAGCCCGTTCTTGTCGATCGCCGCCGCCGATTGCGGGAAGGCGAGCGTGGAGGCGAGCAGGAGGGCCGCCGCCACCAGACCCGGCATGACTCTGTTCATCGATCACCTCTGCGTGGAAACGCCCAGATTGACGCGTAGGGGCGACGTCCGCACTTCCCACACTCCCTTCGCCACATTCTGCCCCTCCTCGAAGACGAGGTAGCTGTACTTTCCGTAGTGAGGGATCTTTCTGCCGATCGTCGCGATCCGATCGGCTGACGGAACATGCAGCAGGGTCCACGGCCGCGGAGGCGCACCGCCGGCCAGCACGATCTCCCGACCCGTGGGATGCCCGGCGCCCGCGATCCTCCACTCGCCCGATCCGTCGGCTAGACGACCGCCGCGCGGCAGATCGGAGTGGGGCAGCTCGGCGGGAAGCCGGCAGTCCTCCTGAGGCATGGACGAAAGATGCCGGAGCGCGACGGAGCCGAGCCCGAAGAACCAGATCGGGAGATCCCCCAGCTCCCGTCCCCCGATCTGCGACTCGTTCACGATCGCGATCCTCGCCCCCTCATCCCACTGCCGGGCGAGCGCCCGATAGGCCTCGACATGGTCGGGCGCGAGGCCGTCGGCGATCACGACAATCGCCGTGTCGGCCCCGAGCGTCCGGCTGATCGCCGGCGGGATTTCGGCCGGATCGATCCTGCGCAGAACATCGTAGTCCGGATCGACGGCGATCCAGTCCGGCGCGCGCGGCGCGCGGAAGAGCGTACGCGCGCGATCCTCGGTGAGAGCGACGACGCGCGTCGAGTCGGCAGGCGGATCGTTCCATCCCAGCCGCACGGGCACGCGCAGGTCATATGAGCGCGACTGCGCCTGGCCGATCTCGACCTCCACCTCGCAGGCCCCGCCGGAAAGGGGACGGACCTCGTGGTCGAGCAGAGTCAGCGCCGGCGCGCCCGCGCGATCGAGCCACTGCTCCTCCCAACCGCTGAGGTCCCGGCCGGCCTTCTCCGAGAAGACGGCAAAGAGATCCGACCAGGAGGCCCGCTCGAAGAGGTGCCTCGCGTAGAACGTCCGCAGAGCGTCCCAGAAGGGCGAATCCCCCAGCAGCATGCGCACCTGGTGGAAGACCATCATCGACTTCCCGTAGCCGATCGCCTGCGTGGCGAAGTCGTCCCTCTGCCTGAAGAGACGCAGCGGCTGATCTTCTCCCTCGCTCACGTAATCGAGGTATCCCTGAAGCGTCGAACGGCGGTAGTCGCGCGCCGCGGCGGCCCCCTCCCGCTCCTTGTACAAGTAGTCCGCCCCGTAGGTGGTCAGTCCCTCGCACCAGTTCCCGCTCGCGTAGTCCACGAAGACCCCGTTTCCCCACCAATTGTGGAGGATCTCGTGACCGTATGAGGTGTCGAGGATGAAAGGCAGACGAATCACCTGGTTTCCGAGCAGCGTGAAGGACGGCATTCCGAAACCGGTCTGCCAGAAGTTTTCGACGAGCGCGAACTTGGAAAAAGGATAGCGGCCGATCAAGTTCTCGTAGAGATCGATGTAGCGCTTCGTGCCGTCGATGTAACGCTTGCAGATCTCCTCGCCCGTATCCTGGTAGGTGTAGGTCATGACATCGACATCTCCGTGCTTCTCCTGTCGCGTCACATAGGG
>VGJL01000178.1 GCA_016867495.1 Candidatus Eisenbacteria bacterium
AAGAGAGTCCGCAGGAAGACCGTCAGCAGTTCATGGACCAACGCACGATCCATCGCCAGCCGGAAGCGCAGGCTCCAGGGGAAGGTCAACACCCATTGGCGGTAGCCGGCCTCGGGCAGGAGATGATCCACGAGCCAGGCCGCGGTGTCCCCCGCCCGCCGGGCGAGGCAGCTCGGACAGAGCTTGCCCTTGCACGAGAAGGCCACCAGCCTCTCGTAGCCGCACTGCGGGCAGCGCAGGCGTGCGAAGCCGTGGCAGAGCAGGCCGCAGTCGAGGTAGCGACGGAACTCCCGCTCGACGAAGCGCGGATAGCCGTCACCGTCGCACGCGCGCGCCCGGACGAGGAAGGTCTCCAGGTGCTCGCGCACGATCCCGTGCAGGACTGTCTTCTCAGGCTCGTGGCGGCGATAGACGCCCGAGAGCGGGACTGAGCCGAGGCCGTCCCACGGCGCTCGTTCGTAGGCGACGGTCGAGGAGAAACCCACGCGGCGCGCGCAGGGCAGGATCGATGCCGGCGGGCGCCAGCAGCTCAGCGCGCTCGAGGAGTCCCCGGCCCGTATGGAGGTTGAGGCTCGTGCCGATCGAGTGGATACTGAAGCGTGGCGTCGACTGGCCTTAACTGCTTTCATAACAATCAATAGGCTGAACGCATATAGTTCTTGCGTTTGGTTCATCCATACGCAACAATGCTTGGCATGTACTCCAGATCGTTTTGGATAAATGAGATCGAGTCGATGTGGGAGGAACGCTCTGTCATCTGGTTGGCAGGGGTTCGACGAGTCGGCAAGACGTCCCTCTGCCGAACACTCCAAGCCGCCGAGTACTTCGACTGCGAGCGGCCCAGCGACAGGAAGCTGATGGAGGACGAGGAGGCCTTCCTGGAACGGGTCAAGGGGCGGCGCATCATCCTGGACGAGATCCATCGACTGCAGGACCCTTCGCAGATACTGAAGATCGCCGCCGACCACTATCCAACAACCCGAGTCATCGCGACCGGGTCCTCTACCCTCGCTGCCACGGCTCGATTCCGCGACACCTTGACGGGGAGGAAGTCGACCCTCTGGTTGACCCCGATGACGCTCACCGACCAGGCCGACTTCGGAAACACCGACCTTGAGCACCGCCTATCTTGCGGCGGTCTTCCGCCGTTCTTCCTCAAGGCCTCCCGGAACGAGCGTGAGTTTCAAGAGTGGATCGACGACTACTGGGCGAAGGACATCCTCGAGCTGTTCCGACTCGGGCGCCGTCAGTCCTTCAGGCGCTTCGCGGAGCTGCTTCTCGCAAACAGCGGAGGCGTCTTTCAGGCGACGCGGTTCTCCCGCGACTGCGAGGTGAGCCGCACCACGGTGGGCAACTACCTGAGCATCCTGGAATCGACGTTTGTCGTCCATGTGCTCCGGCCCTTCAGTCGGAGCCGGGCCCAGGAAATCGTATCGGCTCCAAAGGTCTATGCGTTCGACACCGGATTCGTCTGTGCGTTTCGCGGCTGGAAGGAGCTGCGTCCGGAAGATGTTGGCGTTCTCTGGGAGCACCTCGTCCTCAACGAGCTCCATGCCCATCTCCAATCCCGATCCATCCAGTATTGGCGAAGCAAGCATGGAAACGAGGTCGACTTCGTGATCGCGCAACCCGGTTCCGAGACGATCGCCATCGAGTGCAAGCGCTCATCCGATGAGTTCGATCCGCGTGGCATCAGAGCGTTTCGCGCGCGATACCCGGGCGGCCGCAACTACGTGGTCGCGACTGACGTGGCGCGTTCCTACGACCGACACGTGGGCGAGATCGCGGTCCGATTCGTGAGCCTGGCGGATCTCGTTCACTTGATCACGGGCCGGCCTTCGTAAGCTCCTCGCCGGATCCGCCCACGGCCTACTCCGTCAGCGGCACGACTCAGGGTCAAGACCCTCGCTCGGGCCGCGCCGTCCTCACGCCACGGCGCTCCGCGCTCCGCGCGATTCCCCACCCTCTCGCGAGCCTCAGCTTGGCGAGTTTCCTGAACGCCCCACGCGCCGCCATCAGCGGCCGGCTGCTCCTCACGAGGCGCGGAAGATCGACAAGCTGCGCGTTGAACTTGGCCTTGTAGTCGCCGCCGCCCGACATGTCGTACTTGCGCAGGCCGCGCGCGGCTGCCTCACGCATCACGTGGAACCTGGCAAGCTCGTTCGGGAAACTCCTGAGGTCCTTCAAGGACGAAGCCGACCCGAAGGAGTGAAGGCACTTCTCCCCGCAGAAGTCGATCCGCGTCGCCACGCACTTGCCATCCTGGATCACGCGCGTCGCCAGCATCCGCCCGGTAGGCATCAGAAGCCGCCAGAGGACTTCGATCCGCTCCCTGGGATAGGTCGGACTCATGCGGCTCTTCGTGAAGACCTCGCGCAGTTGCTCGTAGTAGGTCTCGATGAAGGCGGGATCGGTCGTGAACTCGGCTACCAGCCCGTCGCGCTCTGCGCGGTGCACGGCCTTGCGCGCCGACTTGTTGTAGCTCGCAAGGATCGCCTCCGGATCGGCCGCGATCTCGGCGATGTAGGTCCGCCCGGGAAGCGTCTGGAATCCCGCGGCGGCGGCCTCCTCGCGCCCCACTTCGTCGTGCCGAAGCTCCGCGTGCCAGAAGCGATCGGCCGCGAGGCGGGCGGCGATCGCCCGCAATAGCGCGGCGCGATCGACATCCGCGGCCGCGACAGGGCCCATGTACGGAGTGGTCCAGCCGGGAAAGGGAGAACCGTAGATCGGCACGCCCCACTTGCGCAGGCGGAACCCGGGCAAGTAGCCGATGAGGCGCGCGCCGTCGAGGATCCTGTAGAACCACGGCTTGACCGGCTGCGTCCTGCGGATGAACTCGAGCCAGGGACTGGCGTGGTAGAAGTGCCTCAGCTCGTATCCCGCGATGGCCGCGTCCCAATCCGCGGCGCTGGGCATCTCCATCCGCTCGAGCCGGATCATGGCTCACGGCTCCCGCTCAAGCATCTCCTCGTAGGCACGCACCGCCAAGCGATCGCACCGCTCATTCTCGGGATGCCCCGCGTGCCCCTCGACCCAGCGGAAGCGGACGTTTCCCCGCTCCTGCGCGAGCCGGTGCAGCTCGCGCCAGAGATCCTCGTTCAGGACCGGCTTCTTCGCGGCCGTCCTCCATCCCCGCCTGATCCAGTCGTGGATCCACTCGGACATCCCCTGGACGACGTAGCGCGAGTCGCTCACGACCTCCACGTCCACGGGGCGGACAATGAGCTTCAGCCCCTCGATGACCGCTGTCAGCTCCATCCGGTTGTTGGTCGTGGAAGGCACGGCGCCCCAGATCTCCCTCCGCTTCCCGCTGGCGGGATGGATCAGGACCGCGGCCCACCCGCCCGGCCCCGGATTCCCCTTGCAGGCGCCGTCGGTGTACAGGAAGACGCGATCGTCATCCTTCTTCACGCGGCAGATCCCCTTTCACTTTCCGGGCGCCCACCTAAGGAACGATCCGGATCTCGGTCGTCAGGGCCGCAGATTGCCGCAGCATGGCCGACACGGAACAGTACTTCTCCTCGGACAGCGCGACAGCCTGCCGGATCGCGTTCGGGTCCAGCTCTTCCCCGGCCACCTCGTAGACGATCCGGATCGTCTCGAAGATCCTCGGATGCGCCTCGCGACGCTCGCCCGACACGAGGACCTTGAACGACGAAACCCGCTGCCGCTTCTTGCGGAGGATCTCGATCACGTCTATCCCCGTGCAACCCGCCAGCCCCATCAGGAGCATCTCGACGGGACGCGGCCCCTTGTTCGTCCCGCCGCGGTCCTCGGGGACATCCATCGTCATCGCATGGCCCGAGGAGAATGTTCCGGCGAACTCCAGCCCGCCCTTCCATTCGACCGTTGAGGTCATCACTTCTTCCTCCCCACCAGCCGGTCGATCGAGACCGGCCCAGAACCGGTCAGCATGAGGCTCAGGCTGGCCACGAGGAGCACGAGGGGATACTCGTACCCGTTGGTCTTGGCCAGGAAGCCGTTCGGCCCGTGGATCTTGAAGACCGCGACCGCCATCACGCATCCGAAGAAGAAGGCCGCCCACCGGCCGAAGAGACCGAGGATCAGGGCGATCCCTCCCAGGAACTCGCTGATCGCGGCCGCCGTGCCGAAGACGGCGGGAAGGGGAATCCCCATCCGGTCGACATTCGCGATGAAGGCGCCGAGGTCCTTCATCTTGGGCCAGCCGTGCGTCACCGCGATGGTTCCGACGATCAGACGGATGAGGAGCGGCGCGAACCGCGCCGACGGGGCAAGCAGGTTATCGAGCACGGAAACCTCCGAGTCGCCTCAAACAGACGATCCCAATCCGGACACGGCGCGGAAGAGCGCCAGGACGAGCGATGGGGCGAAGATGACGATCGGCAGCGCCAGGAGCACGGCGACGAGGGCGGAGAGCGTCCCTACCCGGTGCAGGCGCGAGAGGCCCTTGATCAGGAGCACGAGTCCCCAGATGGCCGCGATGACGTATCCGCATACCGGGATCGCCGCGAGCGCGTCGATCGCCCAGACGTAGTTTGCCATGCGGAAGGTCGTGGCGAAGTCCGCGTCGGGCCTTCCGAAGAGGCGCACGAAGAAGTGCGCAACCCCCGCGAAGACGAAGATGATGGGCGGGTAGAGAACCAGAGCCAGACCTCTTCCGAACAGATTCCAGCGCATCATTTCCTGGAGATCCCCCTGGAAGAGATTTGGCATCTCGGCCATCGTCGACTCGATCATGCTCCCGAAGAACCTCAGCATGGCCAGCTCGTAGGCGGAAACCACCAGAGAAGAGAAGGCGGTCATCAGGAGGCCGAAGACCAGGGCGGGCATCAACGCCCGTCCGTGCCCGACCCCGCGGAAGAATGTCTCGGAGTCGCGAAGGGCGAGGCTGATCGTACGGGTCAGTCCCCCGAGGAAGCCGAGACGGTCCATCTCTTCCCAGGGAAGCGGAGCCGACTCCGGCGCCCGCTTACTCCACTCCCAGCCCTGGCCGCCGCCCGCGGCGGGATAGGAGTCGAGAACCGGCGGCCGGCTGGTCTGCCCAGAATCCTGCTCGGTCCCCGTCTGTCCGGGCCGGTGCCCGTACGGAACCCAGGGTTCCGTGGTCCCCGGCGGAGTCGATGGTTGCGGAGTCCCCGGCGAGGCCGAGGGCTGCGGGGTCCCTGTCGGCGACCAGGAGCGGAAGAATTGCAGCTCCCCCGCCGGCTTCCAGACCCCCGAGGTCAGCACGTCGCTCAGGACCGGAGTGTCGGCCCC
>VGJL01000179.1 GCA_016867495.1 Candidatus Eisenbacteria bacterium
CCACAGTGAAGGATGATCCCGCGGAGGGTCCGATGCGCGCGCTCGTGAAGGTCGGCAAGGGCGGAAGCGCTGTACATCCGTTCCCCCCCTGCCGAGTCCTCAGCCGCTGAAGCCGCGCCTACTTCGCCGACGAGCAGGTCCTGAATCCGAGCGCGCGATCCGGCGTCTCCGGCCTCACGATGCTCCTGCGCCAGGTCTGCATCGATCCTGGGCCGCGGTTCCAGCCGCCTCCGCGGATGATCTTCAGGTTGCCGATCGATGGGGGGGAGTGCGGCCGCGTGTACTCCCTGTACCAGTCATCGCACCACTCCCAGACGTTCCCCGCCAGATCGTGCACCCCGACGGTCTCGCCGGGCGGAACCGGGGTGGAGCCGTCGCCTGTCTGGAAGCCTCCCTGGAGCTCTCCGTTGAAGAAGCCGACGGGACTGGTGAGAACTCGAGTCTGGGACTCGTAGGGATCTCCGCTCCCCTCGAAGTTGGCCCGGCTGGCGTCGGCTTCCTGGCCCCAGGGATAGGTGGTGCCGAGGCCGACGCGGACGCTCAATGTCTCATCGCCTCGAATGGCAGCAGTGAAGAGCGAATCGCCGAACTCAGTGCTGTTTCCCCGCGCGGCGAACTCCCACTCGGCCTCCAGCGGCAGCCTGCGACCGAAGTAGCGCGCGTAGGCGTTCGCGCCGTGCCAGGTGACCTCGACGACGGGGAAGCTCTCCTTCCCCTCGACGACGGTGAATAGCGAGTCGTTGGAGTCATAGCTGATCTGCGAGTCGTCGTCCATCTCCACGGTCTCCGCGTAGAGGGTGACGCCGCCCGGGTCGTAGACCGCGCCGCCGCTCGTCCGGACCAACGGCCCCGGCGTCTTGATTCGAAGGACCTCGTTGAGCCAGTCAGCGAACTGCTGGTTCGTGATCTCGTACCGGTCCATCTCGAAGGGCTCGACCCACACCGGGTTGCCCGGATGGACGAACTCCCGAGCGTCGCCCATCACGAGCCATCCGCCGGGAAAGGTCACCCGCTCCACGATCGAGTTGAAGCCCCAGATCGGCCCGACTCCCATGGCCCCCTTTGAGTCCCTTGCCTTCACCTGCCAGAAGTAGTGCGCGTTGAGCGCGATCTCCTCAGGCGCGGCCACTTCGGTGGCCGATGCGGCCTCGGCGATCAGGCGCATGTCGTTGCGCGCCGTGCCCCAGTAGACGTCGTAGAGCAGCAGGTCGCCGGCGTCGGGATCGGAAGCGGTCCACCTGAGCGTGAGCGCCCCGATTGGAACATCCCGCGCCCCGTTCGGGGGGGTGACGGCGACAGGCGGTCTTGGGGTCTGGTTCGTCGCCGCGATCGCCCAGACGCTCTCGGAGGGCTCGGAGAAGCTCGCGCGGATGTACGAGAGGACCCTGTAGTAGTAGGTCTGTCCCTGGATGATCTCGGTCCTGTCGGTGTAAGTGGTGATGTTGCGTGGGACGGTGTCCTGCTTGGCGAAGGACCCGGCGTTTCCAACCGATCGCTCGATCCGGAACCCGGTCTCATCCGAGCTGCGATCCTGCCAGCTGATCGTGATCCCGGTTGCGGAGGTGGCCGTGACTCTCAGAGAGGAGGGGGCTCGTGGGGGAGGCTCCTGCGGGACCGTCGGGCCCCCGTTGCCGTTGTCCCCGCAGGAGAGCCCGATCAGGGCGACTCCCGCAATCGCCAGCGCCAATAGCCTGTCACGCATCATCGACCGACCTCCTCAGCCCATCCCCTAAGGCTTCAGCCTAACCCCATTGGTGCCGCGGGATCAACCCGACCCTCTAGCGAGCGCAGCCGGAATCCGCGAGCCGGCGGCGGACCGCCGCCCGGTCCAGGATCTGGACGGACCGCTCCTGCCGTCTCAGGGAGCCGATGCGGGGGACGCACGGCCCCCACAGCCCCTGGGCCCGATCACGAGCGCTCTCCCTCACGAGGGCAAGCTCCGAGACGAGATCGGTCCGCGGAGCGATCCACCAGACGATGATCGTCTCGTCCAGCTCCGGATCGAAGCCGAACTCCACCAGATAGACGCCATCCGCGTCGGATGTCGCGGAAGCGCACGGCAATCCCCCGATGAAGGCCCGGACCGAGACGCCCGGGAGCGGCTTCCCCGATCCATCCGTGATGGCGCCGGACAGCGAGACCGGCAGGATCCGCGGGTCCACGACGCCCGCGCCCTGGCATGCGCCGGCCAGGGTGAGCCCCACAAGGGCAGTGGAAAAGTAGCGCAACGCCCGCATTCCGGCCAGACCTCCTCGCTGAGCGGCAACCCCGCTGAGGCTATCCCCGTTCGGGACGATCGTCAAGCCGCGCGACCCCGGCCAAGTCCGCAGGATTCTTGCGTGTGGGTGGCTCCTCTGGTAGCTTGACGAAGCTCGAGGCCTGGGGCGAGGCGGGGAGGTTCCATCGATGGTGTTCGGACGTCTCACGGGACTGATGTCCAACGACATCGCGATCGATCTTGGGACGGCGAACACGCTGATCTATGTGAAGGGACGCGGCATCGTCTTGAACGAGCCGTCCGTCGTCGCAATCGACCGCGCCACCGAAAAGGTTCTTGCCGTCGGAGCGGACGCGAAGGCGATGCTCGGACGGACTCCGACGGGGATCGACGCGGTCCGTCCGATGAGGGACGGAGTCATCGCCGACTTCGAGAGGACCGAGGAGCTGCTTCGCAAGCTCATTCTGAAGGTCCAGACGCGCCGCTTCCTCGTGAAGCCGCGCGTCATCGTGTGCGTTCCATCGGGCATCACCGAGGTCGAGAAGCGCGCCGTGCGCGATTCTGTGGAGCACGCCGGCGCGCGCGACACATTCCTCGTCGCAGAGCCGATCGCGGCTGCCATCGGCGTCGGCCTGCCGGTCGAGCGGCCGACGGGGAACATGGTGATCGACATCGGGGGAGGGACGACCGAGATCGCGGTCATGACCCTGAACGGGATCGTGAACGACACATCGATCCGAGTGGGCGGCGACAAGATGGACGAGGCGATCATGCAGTACGTCAAGCGGACCTCGAACCTCCTGATCGGCGACCAGACGGCGGAGCAGATCAAGATCCGCATCGGGAGCGCGCACAGCGCGGACGAGCACAGGGAGATGGAGGTGAAGGGCCGCGATCTCATTGGAGGCATCCCAAACACTGTGACCATCACTTCCGGCCAAGTCCGGGAAGCGCTCCAGGAGCCGATTGGAGCGATCGTCGCGGCGCTGCATCAATCGCTCGAGGAGACCCCGCCGGAGCTGGCCAGCGACATCGTCGATCGCGGGATCGTGATGACGGGCGGAGGCGCGCTGTTGCGCGGCATGGATCAGCTCCTCAGGGACACGACGCACCTGCCGATCCGGGTCGCCGACGGAGCGCTTTCCGCGGTCGTGTTGGGCGCGGGCAAGATCCTCGACGACCTCGTGCAGTTCGAAAAGGTCCTGATGCGGAGCACCTGAGAAGCTCCATGCCTTCCCGCGGCGCCGCCCAATCTGCGCGTAGGCGTCTCGTCATCTGGCTCATCTGCGCCGGCCTCTCGGGCCTTCTGCTCGCGATGCCGACGGGATTCCGAAGCGCGATCGCGTCGGGTCTCGAGTGGAGCCTGTTTCTCCCCGTGCGCGCCGTGATCGGCTGGGGTGGGCGCTCGCTTCTTCTGAGCGTCCAGAACAGGCGACTCACGCGGGAGCTGGCGTCCGAGAGGCTGGAGGCCTCGAGATTGCGCGACGCCGGGAGAGAGAACCAGACGCTCCGCCGCCTCCTCGGGCTCCAAGCGCGCGCCGCGTTCGATCTGCAGCCGGGAACCGTCGTCGGCCGCTCGATCGACTGGCGAGGAGAGGTCCTCTGGGTGAGGTTCAGCGGGTCCGTCCAGCCCGGCTCCGCTGTCGCGTCGCCCGACGGGCTTGTCGGGCGGCTCGCCCGCCTCGATGGATCGCTGGGGCTCGTGGAGACCCTCTGGCACACCAGGGTCGCGGTGAGCGTCCGGAACCGTAGAAGCGGCGAACAGGGGATTCTCCGCTGGGATCCTTCGCGGCCGAGGGAGCTCACGATCGCGGACATTCCCGTCCAGGCCGACTTCCGGCCGGGAGATCCGATCGTGACCTCTGGAATGGGGGAGGTCTTTCCGAAGGGGATCTTCGTGGGGACGGTCCTGAAGGGCGAGGACGATCCCCGCAACCAGCTGAAGCTCGTCCGCGTGCGGCCGCTCGTCAGGCCCGGCGGGATCACGGAGCTTGTCCTCCTGCGCGAACGGCCCCCCGAAGGCGACGCGACGCCGCTCTATCCCGAGCCGGAGCCCACGGCGCCGGGGGGGACTGCGCTGCCGGGAGAAGGCGCGGCGAGGCCGTGATGGCGCTCTTTGTCGCGAGACTCGTCCTCACCCTCTGGGCCGTTCTCACCTTCAGGCTCACGCTGGGCCCGAGTCTCGCGATAGCGGGAGTGCAGCCCGATCTCGCAGCGGCCCTTGTCTTCTACATCGCGCTCGCCCGCGGGGCGACGTTCGGGATCATCGGGGGCTTTCTCATGGGCCTCCTGGTCGACGTGGACCACCCTCTCGGTCTGGGCGTCTCGAGCCTGGCTTGGAGCACGATGTCCCTGGTCGTGTCGAGGCTCTCGGAGGCGATCGACACGCGAGATCCTGTCCTGGGTTCTTTCCTCCTCTTCCTGGCGGTCCTGCTGGCGGAGACGGTGAAGGTCCCCTTCATCGGCGGATACGATCCCTCGCGCTTCGCATTGGTCTGGCTACGCTGGTCTCTCCCGACAGCCCTCTACACGGCGGTGGCCGTTCCGCTCCTCGTCGCGGGAGCGCACGCGGTGATGGGTGAGAAGAGGTGGCTGGGTGGCCGATCGTAGGTTCTCGTTCGACGCGCTGCGAGGGCGCTTCCGAGCCCTGATCGTCCTGGCTGCGATCGCTTTCGGGCTGATCTTCATCCGCCTCGTCTTCCTGCAGGTCGTTCGGGGGGCCCACTACGCGAAGGAGGCCGAGGAGAACCGGATCCGCCCCGAGATCCTGCGCGCCCACCGCGGCCGGCTCCTCGATCGGCAGGGGAGGGTCCTCGCCGACAACGCGCCGTCCTTCTCCCTCTCCTTCGACCCCCGCGATCGAGCCTTCCGTCGCAACCGTCCGCTGCTCGAGTCGGTTGCCGTCGAGCTTGCCGGTCTGCTCGGCCGCGACCCCGCCGAGATGATCATCGAGATCGATCGAGC
>VGJL01000180.1 GCA_016867495.1 Candidatus Eisenbacteria bacterium
GCAGACCAGGCTGTCGCTCCCGCGGGGATGTCCCCGAAGCTCTCCTGCCCGTCGAGGATCGTGACGTACGGATCGTCCGACGTGAGTGTCGCCGTCACTCCGGTTGCGTTCTGGCTGCCGAAGTTCCTGAGCTGGACCCTGAGTTCGATCGTTTCCCCGGGATTGACCAGCCCGTCGCCGTTGCCGGCGCTTCCGCCACCGCTGTCATCGTCGACCGTCGAGGCCTGGTATCCCACGAATCTCGCCGTCGCGGCCACGGGGATCGTCGCCAGATAGGGCTTGCGATCGTGCTTGGTGACCGTGATCAGCATGTCGCCCGCCGTCGGAGCCGAGACCGGCAGCTCGATCTCGCCGTTGGCGTCCGTGAAGCCGACCACGTTCGTCTCGGTTCCCTTGAGGAGACAGACTTTGGCGTCCCTCTCCGGGAGGCCCCCCTTGAGGACCGTGGCCGTGACGGAATTGGCGCCGATCGGGAGGCTCGAGGGGTGGGTCACCGTCAAGGTCTCCGGGAAGCCGGTCCAGCAATCGACCGCCGGATCGCCCATCAGGTTGTTCCAGTGGCACCAGATGGTGACCGTGTTGGGCTCGCGGGCCTGGTAGTTCAGGAACAGCTCCAGCTTCCCGCGCGTGAGGGCGGAGCCGAGCGTGTACTGCTCTTCGTAGAGCAGCCCCTGGAAGATGCCGTAGGTCACGCAGTTGTTGTAGCGCGTGTGCGTCCCGCTCGTGGCCGTTCCGATCGCCCCGATCCCTCCCCTCGGATTGCCGCCCGAGTGGGCCCGCAGGAAGCCCTCCGACAAGCACTGGGTGTCATCGAATCCTCCCGTCCCGCATGTGATGATCACGGCGAAGTGGAGCTTCATCCCATTGGTGAGCTGGTAGGTGTAGCTGTTCGACCAGCCGCTCATCCCGAGCCATCCCCTGTAGCAGAAGAGGCCGACCCCGCGGTTCAGAGAAGTGCGCATCTGCGTGACGAAGTCGCCCGAATAGACGGTATCGATCTGCGTGTACCCGAGCTGGCGGAGCCTCGTCTTGATCCACTGCTGCACCTGGATGACGCTGATGCCCGACTGGCCCGGATCGCCCGCGAGGCAAGCCCCCCTGAACCAGTTCGGGTCGGAGACGAGCGGGTTGCTCTCGTATCCGGTGATCTTGTTGACGATCACATCGAGCTCCGTCAGCGAGGAGAAGGAGAGGCGCCCGATGTGGACCTCGGGAAGGATGTCGGCCCCGTCGAGCTGCGTGTAAGGATGATCCCCCTCGCCGCCGTAGCCGGAGAGCGTCTCGTGCCAGGTCGGGATCACGTAGCTCCCGGTGACGTCCCCCGCCAGGACGATGTGCTCGGGGGGAATCTCCCACGTGTTGTAGGCGTTCTGGATCCAGCTCTTGATCGCCGTGTTCGTCGTCCCCGTCTGGACCGTCGTGGCGACGGTCACCGGATACCCCATCCGCTTGCGCCAGTCCACCAGAGGCTGCAGGCGCGTCGTCACCTGCGTGTCGTTCGGACAGATCAAAACCCAAGCGCCGGGCTCGATCTCGATCCCCCCTTCTCCCAGGAGCGGATAGTTGACGATCAGCCTGCGATAGATGCTGTCGAAGGAAGGGGGAATCGGACGATCGGATGAGACCTTCTCGTTGGCGCTGCCCGAGTCCTCGAACTCCACCGAAACCCGGATCCGCCGCGCCACGCGAAGCTTCCCCGCAACCGGATCGCACTGCACGGGACGAAACTCCAACGGCACCACCCGCACGTCCCGCAACACCGCAGGCTCCCCAGCCTCCGCCGCCAAGACATCCCCGTATCCGCCCCGCGCGTAAGCCCCCAGATCGTACGCAAACGGCGCGCCCTCCTCGTCCGCCTGCACCGGAAGCGGACGGTACCCCGCCAGCTCCTCCTGCTCCTCAACCTCCACCACCACGCGAACCCCGCCACGATCCGGCACCGCCACAAAACGACCGAACGTCGGCAACCCCGGCGCCCCGATCTCCCCGGAGAGACCTCCCCCCGGAATCGTCAGGATCTGAAACTCCTCCCCCTCGACCCGCACCTCTTCCACGCCAAGCTCCGCCAGCGTGAACCGAAGCTCGCAACCCTCCCGCCCGGAAGAGATCACCTCGATCCCGGGCAGCGCCTCCGCAGCCTCCCCGGCCACAAGACGCACGGGATCCCCAACCGCAGGCACACTACTGAGTGACGCGAGAACGAACAGCGCGGCGAAGGCTCGGCACGATAGCATGACCCCTCCACTTGTGGCCCGATGCCCGTCCTGGGTGCGTAACCCGAGCGCCTCGACTCTATCCGGGTCGAGGCGCTCGATGAGCCGGCATGCTACTCGATCCGGATGAGCTTTCTGACCTCGTTCCGTCCGCCCGCCCGCAGGCGGTAGAGGTAGATCCCCGAAGGCGCGGCCGCCCCGCCCTCGTCCCTTCCGTCCCAGACGACCGACTGCAAGCCGGCCGGCCTCGGCCCGTCGAGGAGCCTGCGCACCGCCCGGCCCTGGATGTCATAGAGATCGAGGCGCGCGGTCCCCGGATGGGCGAGGGAGAAGCCGATCGAGGTCCCCGCCGCTCCGCAAGGGTTCGGCCGGCACTGGAGGAGCGAGAAGACCGAGGGCCCGGCATTCGTCTCGGGAGCGCCGACCACGCCCGTCAACAGCAGCCGCACGTCGTCGACGCCCGCCTCCACAATCGCCCCGCTCGGATAGTCGGAGGCGACGAAGCGCAGCCGCACGACAGGTGTGAGAGAGATGTAGTCGCCGAGATCGAACTCCATCCGTGTCCAACTCCGAGCCGAGGTGGTGGTGTTCTCGAGAGAGACCCAGCTCTGCCCGTCGTCGTCGGAGATCTGAACGACCCAGGGATCCTGGCCGGGATCGTTGCCGGTGTCGTTCGTGAACCACCTGTAGTACTCGAGGCGGACCGTGCCGTAGGAGGAGAGATTCAGAAGGGGAGAGGTGAGGGTCGTCTTGCCTCCATCGACATCGTTCGCCCCCTGATCGGCACCGACCGCCGACTGGCCCGTGATGAAGCAGAGCGTTCCTGGAGCCGCGGTGTGGTCATCCTCGGGCTGCACCATCGTCTGATCGAGATAGGTCGCGTTCGGATCGACCCGCTCCCAGATCCCCGTCGTCGCGTCGTCGTCGGGCGCTCCCACGGTCCACCCCTGGTCGATCTCCATCTCGTCGGCGAAGAGGCTCGTCTCGGGCGTCACGAAGAAGGAGTGGAAGAGAGCCGGCGCGCCAGGCGGATCGTACGTTTCGCGGCTGGAGGTGTCCTTGGCGTAGACGTAGTACTCGACCCGCGTGATGTACGACTGCCCCGGGATCTCGGCGAGGTAGCTGTCGCCACCCTGGAAGACCAGTGGAGCCTCCGTATATGACGCGCTCGCCCCGCGATAGTAGAAGCTCCTCATGGAGAGCCCCGAGGCGTCGCTGATCGTGACCGGGATCAAGTAGGGGCCCAGCGTGTCGGTCGTCGAAGGATGGAGCGTCGTGGCGATGGCAGGGCCCAGGTTGTCGATCAGGACGAAGTCCCGGGTGGTCGTCTGCGAAGGGACGACCACGACGCCCAGCGCGGTGTCGGGCTCGAAGCCGGCATGGCTCGCGACCATCGTGTAGGTGCCCCCGGCGTGGGTGCCTTCGTACCGGCCGGACCCCGCCGTCACGAAGGTCCTCCCTGTTTCCAGGACGCGCACCTCTGCCCCAGCGACCGGCGTCCCTCCTGCCGAGCCGTTTCTCACATAGCCGGAGAGGGTTCCCATCGGGCTCGCCATGACCGGCACGAAGCGGATCGCCCGTCCCGCCGCGAGCGTCGCCGCGCCGGACGCATAGGTGTTGTAGAAGGTGTAGAGGATGCCGGTCGTCCCGTCGGGGCTCTCGATCCCCGTCGTGGCGTAGTTGTCGGCGGAATCGTTGTTCGTGACGGCCATGTACTGGAAGACGATCGGCCCGTCGCCGGTCGATGTCTCATGGTAGGCCGGATCGTAGAGGATGATCTCGAAGGTCTCGGCTCCGCCCTGGTCGTTGAAGACGCGGCTCCACTCGATGATGAATCGATGATTGGCGGCATCGTGCCAGTAGTAGACCTCGCCTCCGCTGGTCAGGCGGATGTCGTCCCAGAAGGCGGCGATGATCCCCTGCGGCCCTCCGGCGCCGGGGATCGTCCAGTTCCTGTGATCCGAAAGATAGCTCCAGCCCATCACGATCCAGCCGTTCGAGCAGACCGAGATCCGGTTGTAGGTCTGGCCGTAGTAGGTGAAGGGAAAGGGGAGATCGACCCTCTCGGTGTCGTCCTGGTTCCCGCCGAAATCGGTCAGGTTGATCTCGGTTCCGGCTCCGCCGTTGTCCGGATCGATCTCGACCCACGCGTACGTCGGGGCTTCCTCGTAAGAAATGTCGGTGTTGTCGAAGGCATAGTATCCGTACGCGTCCGGTCCGACCGGATCGGTGGTCACCCGCTGGCCGACCACGACAGTGGCGACGGTCGTGTCGCGGACTCCTCCCGAGAACTCCGTCTGAAGCGCGAAGGTGGCCAGATGCCCGGGGAAGGTCTCCGAGGACGCGCTGATGACGAATCGGTCTCCCGAGTTGCTGGCCGATCCGCTGATGGGGATCGTCCCGAAGCCTGCCGTGCCGTCGACGACGGTCAGGTAGGGGCTCAGCGATGACAGGTGTCCGACCACGCTCGATGCGGTCGCATGGCCGGCATTCCGCAGCACCGAGCTCATCTCGACCGTCTCTCCCGGATCGAGGAGCCCGTTGCCCCCCGCGTTGTACAGCGTTGTCCCGAGGTTGACCAGATCTGCGGCGACCGCGGAGAGATCGATGAGCGAGTGCCACAGGTCCGCGCCGGAGGCGACGTCGAGCCCGAGCCGGATCTCGCGCGCGTCGGGGCAGCCGAGGTCGATCCGGATGTCGAAGTCGTCCGCAGACCAGGCTGTCGCTCCCGCGGGGATGTCCCCGAAGCTCTCCTGCCCGTCGAGGATCGTGACGTACGGATCGTCCGACGTGAGTGTCGCCGTCACTCCGGTCGCGTTCTGGCTGCCGAAGTTCCTGAGCTGGACCCTGAGTTCGATCGTTTCCCCGGGATTGACCAGCCCGTCGCCGTTGCCGGCGCTTCCGCCACCGCTGTCATCGTCGACCGTCGAGGCCTGGTAT
>VGJL01000181.1 GCA_016867495.1 Candidatus Eisenbacteria bacterium
CTCGCCGAAGGGGACATAGACGCGGAGCCGCTCGCCGCCGTCGATCAGGATCTTCCTCAGGTCGACGTCGACCCCGAGGAGCATCTGGAACTCGTATCTGTCGCGCCGGACCCCGTGGCGTTGGATCAGCCTCAGCGCCTCGAAGACAAGCCTCTCATCGTGGGTGGCGATGCCGACATAGCAGTCGGCCCGCAGGAGGACATCGAGGCAGGCGATGAAGCTACGGTTGATGATCTCGCGGTCCTGGTAGGCGACCGCCCGCGGCTCGACATAGATTCCCTTGCAGAGCCTGATGTTCGCTCCGCTCTTGGCCAGGCGCTCGGTGTCCTTCAGGCTCCGGCGAAGCATCGACTGGATGACGACGCCGACATTCGAGAAGCGTTCCCTCAGCCGGCGGTGGATCTCGAGCGTCTCGTCCGTGCAAGAGGAGTCCTCCATGTCCAGCCGGACGAAGATGCCCGCATCGGAGCCCCTCTGCACAACCTCCTGGATCCTCCCGAAGCATTCCTCCACCCCGAGCTTCAACCCAAGCTGCGTCAGCTTGACCGAGACGTTCGAGTCGAGCTTCTCGCGAACGATCGTCTCGAGCAGTCTCAGGTAACCGTCGCGGGCACGATCCGCCTCCTCCGTCCTGAAGATGTGCTCGCCGAGGATGTCCAGCGTGGCCATCGCGCCGCCCGCGTTGAGGCCGTTGACACACCGCACCGCGTCCTCGGTCCCCGCGCCGGCGATGTAGGGGCGGCTGAAGTGACGGACGATCGGCTTGGGCACGGCCGGCAGGACTCCCACAACCATTCGATCCAGGATCGACCCCATCGAATCGGACCTCCCCTCCCGTCCCCACCGCGAGGACCCTCGGTGATCCTAGGGCCGAACCCGCGCGAGTGTCAAAGACGTCGCCTTGTCGTCGTCCGGCAGGGCGCCTAGGATCTCAGGACAGACTCGCCCGCGCGGCAAGACGCGGGCGCACGCCGCATCCAAAGGAGAGACCATGGCTCAGATCCACGTCGAGCGCCGGGCGCGCTTCATGGCCGCGATCGAAGGGGGGGCCGCCCTCGTCGTTTCCCATCCCGAGATGATCCGCAACAATGACACCCTCCACGAGTACCGGGCCAGCTCGGATCTCTACTACCTCTCGGGCTTCGAGGAGCCGGAGGCGGCGCTCCTCTTGGTGCCGGGGCACGAGGAGCATCGCTTCGTGATGTTCGTCCGCCCACGCGATCCCGAGCGGGAAGTCTGGACGGGACGCCGCGCGGGCGTCGAGGGAGCCTCCGCCCTCTTCGGAGCGGAGGCGGCCTTCCCGATCGGAGAGCTCGATGCGACCCTTCCGAAGTACCTCGACGGGGTCGAGAGGCTCTTTGTGAACCTGGGCCAGGATCCCAAGAGGGACGATCTCGCCCTGCAGATGATCCACCGGACGAGGCGCGGAACCCGCGCGGCGGTCGCAGGCCCCTCGGCGCTCGCGGACGCGGCGCAGATCCTCCACGAGATGCGGCTGCGAAAGGACACTCTGGAAGTCGAGAACTTGGAGCGGGCCGCCAGGATCAGCGCCGCCGCGCACCGGGCCGCCATGGAGGCCGTCCGCCCGGGCTTGTACGAGTACGAGTTGCAGGCGGTCGTGGAGTATGCCTTGCGGCGGGGCGGATGCCATCGATGGGGGTTCCCCTCGATTGTGGGCGCCGGCCCCAACGCGACCGTCCTCCACTACGAATCGAATTCTCGACAGATCCAGGACGGAGATCTGGTCCTGATCGACGCCGCCGGGGAGTGGGGCTACATGAGCGCCGACATCACGCGCACCTTCCCCGCCTCCGGACGCTTCTCTCCTGCCCAGAGAAAGCTCTATGACATCGTCCTGCGGGCCGAGAAGGAGGCGATCGGGCGCTGCCGTCCCGGCTCCTCGCTCCAGGAGGCCCACGACGCCGCCGTCCGCGTCCTGGTCGAGGGAATGGTCGAGGTCGGCCTGCTCGAGGGGGACCCCCAGACGCTCGTGGGCGAGGAGGGGTACAAGCGCTACTACATGCACAAGACCAGCCACTGGCTGGGGATGGACGTCCACGACGTGGGCCGCTACTTCAGTGGAGGCTCCCCCAGAGCCCTTGAGCCAGGCATGGCCCTGACCGTCGAGCCGGGGCTCTATGTGGCCGAGGACGATCCCAAGGCCCCTCCCGAGTTCCGCGGGATCGGGATCCGGATCGAAGACGACGTCCTGATCACGGAATCCGGGAATCGAATCCTGACTTCCGGTGTTCCTAACGAGGCGGACGAGGTGGAGGCGCTGTGCGGGACAAGGCCGTTGGGGCCTCTCTCGTTCTAGGAAGGGGGTTATGAGATGAGACGATGGCCGTTCCTCGCGGGTGGCGTTCTGCTGGGCTTCCTGGTCTCGATGGCCGCTGTTCTTTGGGGATCGGGGGCTCCGACCGCCGCGCTCGCCCAGGGACCGGCGGTAAGCGGCGACATCGCCCTCGTCTACGGCGTGGGCGGCGTGCTGACGCGCGACGGCATCCTCTGGCAGTACCGGCCCGACAAGGGGAGTTGGGTCACGGTCGACGATGCCTTCTCCGAGGAGGGGCGCGAGACCCATGTCCTCCCCCTTCCGGTCGCGGTCGGCGAGATCGCCCATATGGAGAGCTTCGGATTCCTCGTGACGAAGTCCGGGGCATGCTGGCTGTATGATCTGGAGAAGGACCGATGGAGGGACGTGGGCCCTCCGCCGGCGAGGCGATGAAGAGGATTCGTCGGCCGGGCGCGCTGTTGCGTCCGGCGATGGAGGAGGCGCCAACCATGCGTAGGGTTCTGTGCGCGGCGGCGCTGCTCGCCGTCATGATTGCCGGGCCCGCCTTGGCCCTCGATCTGGATGACGTGATCGGGATGCTCGAGGCGGGCGTGAGCGAGGACGTCATTCTGAGACTGGTCGACTCGGAGGAGGTTCTCCTCAGAATCGAGCCGGAGGACGTCCTCGATCTCAAGAATGTGGGAGCGAGCGACTGGTTCGTGGAGGAGCTGCTCGACCGCTCGGAGCCGAGAGAGCGCGTGACGCGCTACTACCGCGCCATCGAGCCTTCCTATAGCTTCGTCACGATCGGCTACGTCTTCGATCCGTTCGACTACTACTTCGTCCACTGGCCGTACTACTACGCCTATGTGTCGCCGTTCCGGTTCTGCTGGAACTGGTGGTACTACGGAGGCCCCGTGCATCCGCACTGGTGCGACGGGTGGGGATGGCGGACCGACTACTACTGGCGCAACTGGGGGACTCGCGTCGTCTGGGATCGTGGATGGCACGCCCGGACTCGCCATCACGTGCCCCGCTACTCCGACCCCGTGAAGGAGCACCGCGGCGTGCAGGCGCGGACCGCCAGATACGATCGCCCGAGCGAGAAGCCCGAGCGCAGGACCTGGACGAGGAGGGAAGACGGGACCCGTCCCGCCCGCCCATCCGTTCAGGATCGAGGGAGTCGCGGGGACAGACCTCCAAGCGGCCACACATGGAGGCGCCCTGAAAGGCCGGAGGGATCCAAGCCCCCCCGCACGCCGCGGCCTGAGATCGGCAGAACGCCGCCGCCCGGGGGCGCGGCGCCGCGAACCCCGCGCCCGGGGAGCGGGAGAGGCGCGCCGGCGCGAGGGGCCCCGCAGGCGGGGACTGAGCAGAGGAATGAGCAGAGGTCTGAGCCGAGCCGTCCCTCGCCTCCCTCCACCGGCTGGCGAAGATGACCCGGCCCCCAGAGGCCTGAGAGCGGGCCCCGACCCGGGCGACCACCGGGCCGGGGCCTTTCTGCGTCCGGCCTGCCCCGATCCTGTGCGCGGATCGCTGCGGAGCGAGTGGTTGCCAAAATCGTCGAGTGGAATGCCTTATGCGTGGAAAACCAAACAGTTGACTCTGTTTGTGTGGCTCGCTAGACTGCGCTTGGCTCGGGTAGGACGGTCGCGGAGACGACCGAAGCTGACGGAACAGGAGGAGCGGCCGGTCCACCCAGAGAACGCGGGCCGGGGTCGGCGGGGCGCCTGACCGCGCCAGCGCCGCTTCCGGACCCGGTAGTGGACTCAGGGAGGGAGAACGGCCATGCCCAGGGTTTCCGTGATCGTTCCCACTTACAATCGCCGCGACTG
Organism: Candidatus Eisenbacteria bacterium; assembly: GCA_016867495.1. Classification (NCBI taxonomy): domain Bacteria; phylum Candidatus Eiseniibacteriota; species Candidatus Eiseniibacteriota bacterium. Next base: position 4,111 of record VGJL01000181.1, read on the forward strand.
TCTCGTGTGCACCATCCGCTCGATTCTCGCCCAGACTTGGAGAGATCTTGAGGTCATCGTCATCGACGACGGCAGCAGCGACGAGAGCGCCGTCGAGGTCCTTCGCCAGCTGGGTCCCGATCCCGACAGGGCGGAGTCGATCTGGCGGCAGCGGGTCCAATCGTCCAACGGGAGCCTCGGATTCGGATTCTGGACATCCGAGATTCCGCTTCAGTACATCTACCAATCCAACAGGGGAATCGGAGCGAGCCGTAACCGTGGGGTGCAGGTGTCGCAAGGCGATCTGATCGCCTTCCTCGAGCCCGACTACACATGGGACGCGCACCATCTCGAGGCGCATGTCAACTTCCTCGACTCGAGGCCTGACGCCTGGCTGGCCCACGGAACCGTGGTGATCGGCCGTCCCGCCGCGAAGGGCGGCAAGAAGCGACTCCGCCAGATCCCGCCGGCTCTCGGATTCCAGGACGTCGTCGAGGGAAGGGATCTGCACACTTCCGCCATGGTCGTGCGGAGGGCCTGCCTCCTCGCGCACGGCTGCTTCGATGAGAACCTGCCCGCGTGCGAGGACTACGACCTCTGGGTGAGGATCGCGGCCCATACGCCGGTGCAGATCGTCGCCGAGGCCGTCGTCCATCTGCGCCAGGCTCCCCCGATGACCTCGTGGAACCTCGACCGCTACAAGGTCTACGCCCTCGAAAAGGCGTTCCAGAGCGGGCATCTGAACGCGGACCAGAGACATCGCGTCGCGGAGGAGATGGTCTCCCGATGCGACATCCTGTTCGACGGCTACAAGCGCCGGAGCAATCTCGAGCGCGCCAACTTCTATGACCGTAAGCGGAAGAAGTTCGAGATCGAGGTGGCGAAGCTCGATCTGAGCGGCGTGGCGCAGCACCCGGAGGAAGGGAGGATTGCGATCGGGGCTCGCGCGGTGGAAGGGAGCCTCTACCCGACCAGCCCCTTCTAGAGAATGGAACCCAGATCCGGCGTGAAGAGGGACATACAGGCTCAGATCCAGAACCTCGAGGACCGCTACGGAACGC
>VGJL01000182.1 GCA_016867495.1 Candidatus Eisenbacteria bacterium
GCGACGGCGTAGCGGCGCGCGAGCTTGGCGATCGTCGTCGTCTTGCCGACGCCGTTGACGCCGCAGACGAGGATCACGTGGGGCCGGGCGGGCCGCGGCGCGACTCCGGCGCTCGGCGCGGGAGGCGGCGCGCCGTCCACGCCCCCAGGATCGACTCCGCTCCCTCCTTCCGCCGTCCGCCGTGCCGGCCGTTCCATCGCCGGGGGCGCTGGCCCCGCGGCCGCCCCTTCCAGGATCTCGGCGGCGATTCCCCTCAGGAGGGCCGGGATCTCCCCGGGATTCTCAACCCCCTTCTCCCGCACGGCGCGCCGCAAGCGCGAGAGAAGCTCCTCGGTCGTCGCGGGACCCACGTCACCCCGCAGCAGGGTCTCTTCAAGCTCCTCGAAGAGCCGCTCGTCGATCCTGGCACTGCCGCCGATCGCCCTCTCAAGGCCGTCGGCGACGAGCTGCCGCGTCTTGCGCAGGCTCCCGGTCAGCCTGTCGAAGAGGCTCACGGGGCCACCCTCCGGACGATCTCCCCCGCCGACAGGGGCAGGACCCCGCTCTCGGTCGAGAGGAGAAGCGCGCCTGCGGATCCGAGGCCGATCGCTTCTCCCGTCATCGATTCGCCGGACGGAAGGCGGACCTCGATTCGCCTTCCCCTGTCGGAGCATCGACTCCAGAAGGCCGCGAGGATCGGCTCGCCCCCCGCCCCCTCCAGATCCCGAAGACGCCGTTCGAGGCCGCAGAGGATCGAGTCGAGCAGATCCTCGATCGATGGGGGAACGCGCCCTTCCCTCCCGCACTCGATCGCGATCGATGTGGCGATGTCTCGCAGCGGCTCCGGGAAGTCCTCCTCCTTCTGAAGGACGTTCAAGCCGATCCCGATCAGGATCGCGCTTCGTTCCGTGTCAGCGAGGGTCCCCGCGACCTTCCGCCCGGAGAGGAGCAGGTCGTTCGGCCACTTGAGTCGGGAAGCGATGCCGAACGGATCGATCCCCTCCGACATGCCAAGGGAGGCCGCGAGCGTGAAGAGCGGCCACTCGGCCGGAGGGCGCGCGGTCCGGTGGATCACGGTGAAGGTGAGCCCGAGCCCCGCGGGCGACTCCCAGACGCGGCCCTGCCTCCCCCTGCCCGCGAGCTGTTCCGCGGCGAGGATGAGCGTCCCCGACGGCGCTCCGGCCCGGGCCTGCGCGCGCGCTTCGTCCTGGGTCGAGGAGAGGCTGCCAAAGCGCTGGATGGAGAAGGAGTGCGGCGGCATCAGGCGCCGATCTCGATGTCCATCGACATGTCCACGGCGGGCGCGGAGTGCGTGAGCGCCCCCACCGAGAGGAAGTCGACGCCCGCAAGGGCGTAGCGCGCGACGGCGTCGAGCCGGATCCCGCCGGAGACCTCGACCTGGATCCTGGGATCGCCCGGCCTCCAGGTGTCGGGCAGCCAGCGTCCCTCGTCGTCCGCCCCCCGCGCGGGAAGCCTTCTCTCGACCTCGCGGATCGCCGCGACGCAGGATGCGACCTCCTCGGGCGTCCTGTTGTCGAGGAGAATGCGGCCGACATCGAGACGCGCCGCCTCGCGCGCCTCCTCGATCGCCCTCACCTCCACGATGATCGGCCTGCCCGGATGAGCCCGCCGCGCCGCCTCGACCGCCTGCGAGATCCCGCCGACGACGGCGATGTGGTTCTCCTTGATCATGACCGCGTCATAGAGGCCGAGCCTGTGGTTCGTCCCCCCGCCGTGAAGGACCGCTTCCTTCTCGAGCAGGCGCAGGCCTGGCGTCGTCTTGCGCGTGTCGCTGATCCGCGCCGTAGAGCCGCACGACCGCGCGGCCTCGACGAAGCGCGCTGTCAGCGTCGCCACTCCCGAGAGCCGCTGCAGGAAGTTCAGGGCCGATCGCTCTGCGGTCAGGAGAGCGCGGCCCGAGCCCCTCGCGGTCAGGATCCGGTCGCCCGCGCCGAAGGGCTCGCCCGGTTCGAGAGGGCTCTCGATCTCGATTCCCGGATCGACGGCGCGAAAGACGGCGCGCGCCACACCCAGGCCGCTCAGGACGCCCTTCTGTCTCGCCCGGACCACGGCGACCGCGCGCGCCCCCTCCGGAACCAGGGCCGCGGTCAGATCCCCCTCCCCGACGTCCTCCAGAAGGGCGAGGCGGGCCATCGCCTCCTCGACCACGCCCAGTCCTTCGTCCCTAGCCATCTGGTCCTCTCCTCGCGCCCTCGATCGACGATGTCACTCCTGCCCCTCGATCTCGAAGATCCGATCCCGGATCGATGCGGCCCGCTCGTACTCGAGCCGCTCCGCCGCCGCCTTCATCTCATCCGTCAGGAGCGCCACCATCTGTTCCCTCGTCATCCGGCTCGGGTCGATCTCGACCTGCTCCGGCTCGATCGGCGTCGCGTCGGCGACGGCGGTCTGCAGGAGGATCTCGTCCACCGACTTCTCGATCGTCCTGGGCGTGATCCCGTGCTCCCGATTGTAGGCGAGCTGCTTCGCCCGCCGCCTCTCCGTCTCCCGCAGCGCCCCGGTCATCGAGGGGGTCACATTCTCGGCGTAGAGGATCACGCGGCCGCTCACGTTGCGCGCCGCGCGCCCCGCCGTCTGGATGAGGGACCGCTCGGAGCGGAGGAACCCCTCCCGGTCGGCGTCGAGGATCGCGACCAGGGAGACTTCCGGCAGGTCGAGCCCCTCGCGAAGGAGGTTGATCCCGACCAGGACATCGAACTTCCCGAGGCGCAGCCCGCGCAGGATCTCCATCCGCTCGATCGCGTTGACGTCGGAGTGGATGTAGCGGACGCGGACTCCCGCCTCCAGGAGGTAGTCGGTCAAGTCCTCCGCCATCCGCTTGGTCAGGGTCGTCACCAGGACCCGCTCGCCCCGGGCCGTCCGCTCCCGGATCTCGGCGAGCAGGTCGTCGATCTGCCCCTCGACGGGGCGGACCTGGATCTCGGGATCGATGAGGCCGGTCGGCCGGATCACCTGCTCGACGACGACCCCCTTGCACCGGTCGAGCTCGTAGGCGGCCGGCGTCGCCGAGACATAGATCCGCTGCCCCGTCACGACGTCCCACTCGTCGAACTTGAGGGGGCGATTGTCGAGGGCCGAAGGGAGCCGGAATCCGAAGTCGACCAGAGTCCGCTTGCGCGAGCGGTCCCCCTCGTACATCCCCCCGACCTGCGGCAGGGTGACATGGCTCTCGTCGACGAACGTGATGAAGCCCTTCGGGAAGTAGTCGAGGAGGCAGGCGGGGCGCGAGCCCGCGGGACGGCCGGCCAGGTGCCTCGAGTAGTTCTCGATCCCCTGGCAGAAGCCGACGGTCCGCAGCATCTCGAGGTCGTAGCGCGTCCGCATCCGCAGGCGCTGCGCCTCGAGGAGCTTCTGCTCCGCGTTGAGCTCGGCGAGCCTGCCCTCCAGCTCCTCCTCGATGCCGGAGATCGCGCGCTCGAGCCGCTCGCTCGGGGTCGCGAAGTGGGAGGCCGGGAAGACCGAGATCCTCTCGATGCGCCGCTTCACCTGCCCGGTGAGCGGATCGATCGCCGAGAGGCGCTCGATCTCGTCGCCGAAGAGCTCGACCCGGAATGCCTCCTCCTCGTGCGAGGGGAAGATCTCGACGACATCGCCGCGCACCCGGAACTTCCCGCGCGAGAACTCCAGGTCGTTTCGCGCGTACTGGATGGCGACCAGCTTCGAGAGGATCGCCTCGCGGGGCGAGGTCTCGCCGACGGTGAGCTGCAGGGTCTGGCCCAGGAAGTCCTCCGGGGCGCCGAGGCCGTAGATGCACGAGACCGAGGCGACGATGATGACGTCGCGGCGCGAGAGGAGGACCGAGGTTGCGTGGAGCCTCAGGCGATCGATCTCCTCGTTGATCGAGGCGTCCTTCTCGATGTAGGTGTCGGTCGCCGGAACGTAGGCCTCCGGCTGGTAGTAGTCGTAGTAGGAGACGAAGTAGCCGACGGCGTTCTCCGGGAAGTAGGCGCGGAACTCCCCATAGAGCTGGGCGGCGAGCGTCTTGTTGTGCGAGAGGATCAGCGTGGGCCGGTTCACGCGGGCGATCACATTCGCCATCGTGAAGGTCTTGCCGGAGCCGGTCACGCCGAGCAGGGTCTGGTGCCCCTCCCCGGAGACGATCCCCTCCACGAGGCGCTCGATCGCCTCCGGCTGGTCCCCCTTGGGCTCGTATTTCGCGACGAGGCGGAAGCGGTCCATCACTCCCCGCCGGCTAGCGCGTCGTGCGCACCGTGTAGGTCAGGACGACCTCCTGGTCGGCGCCGACATCGACCATCCATTCCGCCGTGTAGGCGTCCTTCTTCTGGTGCGGGAGCGACGACTCCAGAACCCTCCAGTCCCCCCAGAAGCGATCCTGGGCGACGATCGTGATCGGCTCGGTCTTTCGGTTGCGGAACTTCACCTCGAACATCTGATCCATGACCCGGTCGGACACCCTGGCCCGGTCCTTGACGGTCCGCTCGGCGACGACGTCGAAGGCGTTGCCGAGGCCGAGGCGGACCTTCTCGTTCTTGGGCGTGTGATCGATCATGTCCTCGCCCACGAACTGCTGCCCCCCCCTCGAGTCGCGCTTGTAGGTGCGGACCTTTCCCTTGGGCAGGGGGATCCCCAGGCCGCGCTCCTCCTTGTTGTCGAACTCGATGACGATCCGGATCTTCTTCTCGTCCTGCCACGGCTTGTACTCGAAGAGCTTCTTGACCGGCGTCCGCGTCGGTGAGAAGAGGGCGATCTGCTTGGTCTCCCGATCGCGGACGGTCGTCGGATACGGGAGCGTGTAGAGGTGGTACTCGAAGAAGCTCTCCTCCTCGAAGCCCACGTCGGCCTTCATCCTCATGGCGCTCGCGGCCAGCCTCTCCTCCATCATGGGCGCCGAGGGAAGGATCCGGTTGACGTCGCCCGCGATGAGCTGCAGCCGCGCCTCCGGGTAGCTCGCGCCGCTGCGGTTGTCGACGCTCACCCAGGCGGCCAGGTCGGCGGCCGTGTCGTCCTCGTTGGTGACGGCGACATACTCGGCGTGCCAGTTGACGCCGGAGGTGAGGTAGGAGAGCTCGGCCTTCTCCCTCCCCCCGCGCGCGGACTGGACCTCCCATACGAGGGTCGGCTTGGTGATGAGCCCCTCGGGAAGGCTCGGACAGCGGAGATCGACGATCTTGTCC
>VGJL01000183.1 GCA_016867495.1 Candidatus Eisenbacteria bacterium
CGCCTTGAGGACCGCCCACTGACGGTAGACGACGATCGTCGCCGTTCCCGCGAGAGCGGCGCCATCTTCTCTCCTGGCTTGCGCGCGGATCGTCACCGTGTCCGGATGCTCCGGCGCGGTGAAAGTGGCGGCGGGCGCCTCGATGTCGATGGAAAGCGGCTCGCCGGCATCGGGAGCGGGCGAGTCCAATGGCGAGCGCGCGCACTGGAGGAAGATCAAGCTCATGATGATGAGCAGGCGGATCCTCACGGCGCGCCTTCCTTTCTCTTGCCGAAGGGGATGACCGCTCGGACGGTGACGAGCGCGGCTACCAGATCATCCTGCCTCAAGAGGAGGGCATTCTTCCAGGCGAAACCAGGCTCCCTTCGAATCCTGAGGAAGAGGAGCAGGGCGAGAAGCGAGTAGGCGACCGTCGATGCGGCCGCCGCGCCGCTCGGGCCGTGCCGTGGGATCCAGAGGAGATTCAAGAGGAGATTCGTCCCCACGGCGATCGCCGAGAGGGCCGCGTTCACGCGGGGCGAGCCTTTCTGCTGGGTGTAGTAGAGCGACAGCGGCTTGGCGACCGCGATGGCCGTGACGCCGGGCAGCAGGATCCAGAGCGGGCGCGCGGCGGGCAGGAACGCCTCGCCGTAGATGAGCAGGATCACCGGCACGGCGGCGATCGCGATCGCGACCGAGCCGGAGGCGACGAACCAGAGCCCGACCCGGGAGGCGCGACAGGCGAGGGCGAGCGCGGCTTCCTCTCGATCGGCCGACATCCTGCGGCTCATGGCGAGCGTGAGCGAACTCGGGAAGTACCAGAGAAGCTCCGCGAGGAGGACGGCGACGGAGTAGTAGCCGACCCTCTCCGCGCCGCGCATCGCCCCAAGGAGAAAGCCGTCCAGTCGAAGCATCAGAGCCCAGAGCAGGTTCGCGACGTAGGCATCGATGCCGAAGCGGAGCGAGGATCGGGCGCAGGCCCGCATCCGATCGCGCGAGGGGCGCGCGTGGCGCGCGAGCCAGGCGATCGTCGCGATCGGCGCTGCGATCTGCGTGAGGAGCCAGGCATAGGCGGCGAACGTCGCGTCCCTTCTCAAGAGGACGAGCGCGATGACCGAGGCAGCGGCCCAGAGGAGGGGACCGAGCAGCGAGATCCGGTTGTGCGTGGCGATGCATCCGAGGCCGATCATCACGCCCGATCCGTTGATCTGCACGATCGCCAGAACGAGAATCGGCAGGAGCGCGAGGAGGAGGCCCGGAGGAAGGACGATCTTCCCTTGAAGGCGCGGCAGAAGAAGCAGGACGGCGGCGGCGCACGCGAGGCCTGCGAGGATGCTCAGGACGATCTGCGTCCCCGCGACCGTCTCCTTCCTGAAGAGACCCTTGCCCAGGTTGTGGATCGCCGCCGTCTGGAGCCCGATTCCCCCGAGAGTCATGACCAGGAACAGCATGTAGGAGAGATAGGAGAGGAGCCCCTTGCCTTCCGGGCCGATCGTGCGCGCCACGACGATGTTCGTGACAAGCCCCGCCGCGAGGATGACGAGTCGGGAGATGAGAGTTCCCGCGGCGTCCGCGCCGATGCGGGCGGAGGGAGCGTTCATGTCGTCGACCACCCGCGCTCGGCCTCCTCGACGATCCGCTCCACGCGATCCGCGAGCGCTTCCCAGGCGAAGGGGCGGACCGCCTCGCGCCGGGCGGCACGCGTCTGGGGATCGTCATCCTCGAGCGCCCGCCGGATGGCGGCTACGAACTCCTCCGGACCCTCGGCGAACTTGATCTGCTCCGCGATCGGCCCTCCGAGGAGCGACTCGAGGGGAGTGGCCACGACCGGCCGTCCGAGGGCGAGGTACTCGTAGATCTTGAGCGGATCGACCGCGCGCCGGATCGGCCCGGGCCGGAAAGGAGCGAGGCAGACGTCGAAGGAAGCGATGAAGTCCGGAACGCTCGCCTGGGGAACGGGGCCGACGATCCTGACATTCGGCTCCCTTCGCAGGCGCTCGACCGCCGCGGCGTCGCGGACGGGGCCCACGAGCGCGAGGCTGCCTTCCGGGAAAGCGCGCGCGGCGGCATGCATGAGGGGATAGTCCAGATAGGAGAAGAGCGCGCCGACGAAGCCGATCCGTGGATGGGGGAGGTCCCGCACGGGAGCGGGCGCGGCGCCCGGAACGCGATCGATCCAATCCCCCCGCACACCGTTGGGCACGAGGGAGATGTTTCCGGACCGCGTGCGCGCGGCGTAGGCCTCCACGAGAGCGGTCGATGTCGCCAGGACCAGATCGGCCGAGGCGATCGCACGCTCGACGCAGCTCCTCATGTTCCTGCGCGTTTCCGCTCGCGCCTCGTACGCGCCCAGGTCGTCGACGAGATCGAGGATCAAGCGCTCGGGCGCGAGCGTCGGCACCGCCTCGACGTAGACCGGATTGTACAACCAGAGCCAGGCGCGGTCGAAACCGAGGCGGGCCGCCTCCTTCCTGAGCAGCCTCCCGCAGCGCCTATGCTGGATCCGGCTGACCGCGGGACGCGTCCAGAGCGGGAATCCCATCGGCGGCGTCATGATCCAGAGCGATTCTCCCGCGCGCCGCACCCGCATCCGGAAAGGGTCGTTGCGGCTCGCAGGAGGGATGTGCGCCGGCGGCGCGCGCAGGATCGAGTGGGACGGCTCGACGTAGGCGACCGGCCGGCCGCGCGAGAGGCGTGCCATGAAGTGCTGCTTCCGGAACCAGGTCTCGTCCCAGTACTGCGTCGACGCGCAGAAGAGAAGAGGTCTCATCTCGTTGCCTGTCCGACGATCGCTTCGATCATCGATTCTATTCTGCGGGCCCGCGTCTGGATCGAGCCGGCCTTGACCGCCGCGCGCCGCGCCGCCTCTCCAGCCGCTCTCCTCCACTCTGCATCCCGGGCGACCCGCGAGAGGGCGACGGCCAATGCCTCCGGATCGCGGGGGGGAACCAGGAGACCGGTGACGCCCTCCTCGACGATCTCCGGCACGCCGCCGACGCGCGTGGCGACGGCCGGACGCCCGCCCGCCATGCCTTCGAGCAACGCCACGCCGTGAGATTCATCGATGGAGGACAGACAGACCGCCCAGGCGGCGGCGAGGTACGGCCTCGGATCGCGTCTTTCGCCCACGACGTGGACGCGACCGGTCAGGTTGTTACCGCGGGCCGCCGCCTCGATCCGGGCGCGCTCCGGCCCATCTCCGACCAGGATGAGATGCCCTTCCACGCGGGCCATCGCCGAGAGGAGGGTCCCGTGATCCTTGACGGGCGCGAGCCTGGCCGTGCAGAGAAAGACAGGCTCATCGGGACCGATTCGCAGCTCGCGGCGCACAGGCTCCTGAGGGGGGAGATCGGCCCAGAAGTCCGGATCGATCGCGTTCGGGATCACGACGATCCGATCGCCGGGGATCGCGAGCGTCTTGCGCAGCCAGCCGGCCTGGGCCTCGGAGACGGCGATGATTCGATCCGAGAGGCCGGCCGTTCTCCTTCGGATCCAGTCCAGGATGGGCGTCGCGGGAGGTCGTCTGTGCGAGTGCTCGGTCGTCAGGACGAGAAGACGGCGCCGCGAAGCCGGGAGCGATGTCGTCTGGCGCAGAGCGCGGGCGATGAGCGCCGCGCGGACGTGGGTCGTGTGGATCGCCAGGACCCTCTCGCGGGCGATCATCGCGCGAAGCCGAGGCAGGACGCGGATGTCGAGCGGACCGCGCATGCCCAGGATCTCGCAGGGCGCGCGCAGCATCCCCGCCAGCGGCGCGTCGTCCCGCAGGACGACCACGCGCGCGCGGATCCTCTCGGGATCGAGCGCATTGACGAGCGCGACGAGCTGGGACTCGGCTCCGCCGACCCCCAGCAGGTCGGTGAGGAAGAGAACAGACAACGGCTCGAGCCTCGTCACAGCGATCGTCCCGCCTCCCTGCGCCGGCCGCGAATCGATCGGCGCGACTCCACCGGCGGCGCGATTCTACCGGCTGCCCCGGCATCGGTCGACAGGATACAATCCGCCTGGCCAATTGGCGGGCGAAGGGAGGAGCCATCGCACAATCGGGCAAGGCTCGCGTGCTCGTCGTCGGGCCGCGCGGCGGCGCGACCGGCGGGGTGGCGATGTTCAACGATATCCTGCTCGCCTCTCCGCTCGCGGAGAGGTTCGAGCTGATCCATCTGGACACCACCCGCACGCCGGCCGGCCGCGGCAAGGCCGCGACTCTTGCGCCGATCAACCTGCTTTACTTCGCGCGCCAGGCCCTCCGCCTCGTCTCGATCCTCTCGACCCGCCGCCCGCGAATCATCCATCAGCCGATCACCTACGGGATATCGTTCTGGAAGGAGTGCGCATTCCTCGCGCTCGCCAGCCTCTTCGGCGCCGCGACGGTCGGCCATCTGCACGGCGGGGCGTTTCTCGAGTTTCTCCATGCGGCCTCCGGCCGGAAGCGCCGGAGGATCGCCGCCGCCCTTCGCCCCCTCTCGGCCATGATCGCTCTCTCGGAAGGATGGCGGCGCGCGCTGCTCGAGGAAGTCGACTCGGGACTTCGGGTCGTGGTGATCCCCAACACCGTCGAGGCCGGCTTCGCCCGCTGGGCGGACCGTTTCGATCGATCGGTCCGACGAGAGCGCGTGACGGTCCTCTGCCTGGGACGGCTGTCGTCGCGCAAGGGGACTATCGATGCCCTGCGGGCCGCGCCCCTCTTGCGAGAACGGGTCGTACAGGCACGCCTGGTCTTCGCGGGCGAGGCGGCGACGGCCGCCGATCGCGAGGAGATCGACCGCGCGCTCGAGACCGTGGGGAGGGACGGAGTCGAGTTCACGGGCGCCGTGTCCGGCGAGGCGAAGCGCCGCCTTTTCGAGGAGGCGGACATCTTCCTGCTCCCGTCCCACGTCGAGAATCTGCCGATCGTCGTGCTCGAGGCCATGGCGGCAGGGTTGCCGCTGGTCGTGACGAAGGTCGGAGCGCTTCCCGAGTTCCTGGCCGAAGGGCAAAACGCCCTCTTCGTCCGGGCGGGCGACCCGGAGGAGATCGCATCGAAGGTCGCCGAGCTCGCGGCCCGGCCCGATTCGAGGAGATCGATGGGCGAGGCGAACAGGAGACTGTTCCGGGAGGAGTTCGGGCCGGAGCGGATGTTCGCGCGGATC
>VGJL01000184.1 GCA_016867495.1 Candidatus Eisenbacteria bacterium
ACCCCAAGGAGCGGCGGATCCGCGTCGATGTCCGGGATGGGGATCTCGTGATCGAGAGGACGATCGCGGCCGCCCCGACTCCGCGCCCGGCCAAATCGGTCAAGGATCGCGCGTAGGGAGACGGCCGAGGCTCCTCATCTCGTCGTCTCGGGACTCCGGGGGACGCTCCCCCGGCGCGCGGGTTCGGCAGGCTCGGCCCATAGCGTTCTCGATCGTCCTGCCGCCCGCCTCTCCACCATGCCCGGCATCGTCTTCGTCTCGCCTCGCCGCGTCGCCTCGCTTGCCCCGGCCGATCCGCGCCGATACGATGCCCCCGGTGAACCATGCGTGACGATTGGGCTGGCGCAGAGCCGCAGGCTTCCCGTGCCGCCGTCCGGGAGAGCCACGGCGTCCCGGCCGTCCTCGAGCTGGAGGATGGGACGCTCTTCCAGGGCGTGAGCTTTGGCGCTCCCGCGGAGACCGACGGCGAGGTCGTCTTCAACACAGGCATGGTCGGCTATGTCGAAAGCCTCACCGATCCATCCTACCGCGGCCAGATCCTCGCCCTGACCTTTCCCTTGATCGGCAACTACGGGGTTCCAGCCTGGCGGGCCGGCTCGGAGAGATTCGAGTCGGACGCGATCCAGGTGAGAGGCCTGATCGTGTCGGGAGTGTGCGAGGCGACCGGCCACTGGGAGGCAAGCCTCGGGTTGGGGGCATGGCTCCGGCAGCAGCGGATCGTGGGCCTGTCCGGCGTCGACACGCGGGCGCTGACGAGAGTCCTGCGGAGCCGAGGGACGATGCTGGGCCGCGTCCATCTCGGGGAGCGCGGGGCGCGAGGCCCCTTCGCGGTCGCGGATCCCAATGCAAGGAACCTGGTCGCCGAGGTCGGCCGGAGAGGCGTCGAGACCCTCGGGCCGGGTCCTCCACCCGCACGCTCCGCCCAGCAGTCGCGCGGAACCGCAAGGCGGAGGGAACCTCATGTCGCTGTCGTCGACTGCGGCTGCAAGAGGAGCATCGTGCGCGAGCTGCGAGCCCGCGGGTGCCGGGTGAGCCTCGTTCCTCATGATCATGACCTCGGCTCCATCGATTGCGACGGCATCCTCGTCTCCAACGGCCCGGGAGATCCGGCCGTCTGCTCGGAGACCGCGGGCCAGCTCGCGCGGGCGATGGCGCGGCCGCGGCCGGTGCCGATCGCGGGGATCTGCCTCGGCTCCCAGATCATGGCCTTGGCGGCGGGCGGGCGCACCTACAAGCTCCCGTATGGCCATCGAGGACAGAACCAGCCGGTGCGCGACTTGATCACGGGCCGATGCCTGATCACGAGCCAGAACCACGGCTACGCGATCGAAGCAGGGAGCCTGCCGCCGGGGTGGAACGTCTGGCACACGAACCTGAACGATGGAACGGTGGAGGGCATCCGCCATGACGCCCTTCCCTTCCTGGCCGTCCAGTTCCATCCTGAGGGATCGCCCGGGCCGCTGGACTCGGCCGGCTTCTTCGACACTTTCCTGGGGTTGCTGGGAGATGAGTGAGCAGCCCAGAAAGGTCCTCGTCCTCGGCAGCGGAGGCCTGCGGATCGGACAGGCCGGAGAGTTCGACTACTCCGGGTCCCAGGCCCTGAAGGCGCTCAGGGCCGAGGGGATCGAGACCGTTCTGGTCAATCCGAACATCGCGACGGTGCAGACGACCGAGGGAATGGCCGACCGCCTCTTCTTGCTGCCTGTCGACGCGGAGACAGTCGAGCGCGTGATCGCGAAAGAGAGGCCCGACGGGCTGCTGCTCGGATTCGGGGGACAGACGGCCCTCAACGTAGGACTCGAACTGCATGCGAACGGCGCGCTCGCGCGGCATGGAGTGAGAGTCCTGGGCACGCCGATCGAGACCGTGAGGGACACGGAGGATCGGGAGCGCTTCGTCCGGAGGCTCGCCGAGATCGGCGTTCACACCGCGCGCTCGATCGCATGCGCAGATCCCCGGGAGACGCGCGCAGCGGCCGAGGCGATCGGGTATCCGGTGATGATCCGGTCCGCCTACGCCCTGGGAGGGCAGGGAAGCGGCGTCGCGCGAGACATCGGGGAGCTCGAGACGATCGTCGCTCGGGCGCTCGCGCAATCGCCTCAGGTGCTGGTCGAGGAGTATCTGGGCGGATGGAAGGAGATCGAGTATGAAGTCGTCCGCGACGGCGCGGGCGACTGCGTCACGGTCTGCAACATGGAGAACCTCGACCCGATGGGGATCCACACCGGCGAGAGCGTCGTCGTCGCCCCGAGCCAAACCCTCTCGAATCGCGAGTACCACATGCTGCGGGATGTCTCGCTGCGAACCATCGGACACCTGGGAATCGTCGGCGAGTGCAACATCCAGTTCGCGCTCGATCCGCGAAGCGCCGACTACAGGGTGATCGAGGTCAACGCCCGCCTCTCGCGATCCTCAGCCCTCGCGAGCAAGGCGACCGGGTATCCTCTGGCGGCCATCGCCGCGCGTCTCTCACTGGGCCACGCCCTTCATTCGATCCCGAACAGCGTGACTTCGAGCACGGTCGCCTTCTTCGAGCCGGCCCTCGACTACGTGGTCGTCAAGGTGCCCCGCTGGGACCTGGAGCGCTTCCGTGGGATCTCGACCCGCATCGGCTCCGAGATGATGAGCGTCGGAGAGGCGATGGCGATCGGGAGGACCTTCGAGGAGGCCCTGCAGAAGGCGCTGCGGATGATCGGCACGGGCATGCATGGCCTCGTCCTGAACCGGCTCCAGTTCGACGACCTCGCCGGCGAGCTGGCGCAGCCGACCCATCGCCGGATCTTCGCGGTCGGGGAGGCCTTCGCACGCGGGATGAGCCTCGAGGAGATCCACTCCTTGACCCGGATCGATCCCTGGTTCCTGCAGCGGATGGCGGGGATCGTCGAGACGATGAAGAGGCTCGCGGGCCGATGCGCAGAGCGGGAGGCCGTGGACCCGGAGTTGCTCCGCCGCGCGAAGGTCCTCGGCTTCAGCGACTTCCAGATCGCCAAGGCAATCGGTTCGTCGATGGAGGAGGTCCGCGGCCTCCGCCAGCGCCACGGGATCATCCCCGTGGTCAAGCAGATCGACACGCTGGCCGCAGAGTACCCGGCAGTGACGAACTACCTCTACTTGACCTACCAGGGCGCCGCTTCGGACGTCGAGCCTCGGGCCGGCGCCGTGATGGTCCTCGGAGGCGGGCCCTACCGGATCGGCTCGAGCGTCGAGTTCGACTGGTGCTGCGTCAACGCCGTCCAGACGGCCAGGCGGGCCGGCTACCGAACGATCATGGTCAACTGCAACCCGGAGACCGTCTCGACCGACTACGACATCTGCGACAGGCTCTATTTCGAAGAGCTGACCCTCGAGAGGGTACTCGACATCTACGAGTTCGAGATGCCCGAGGGAATCATCGTCTCGATGGGCGGGCAGACGCCGAACACCCTCGCCCCGCGACTCGAGCGCGCAGGAGCCCGGATCCTGGGCACTTCGCCCTCCGATATCGATCGGGCCGAGGACAGGAACAAGTTCTCCTCTCTGCTCGACGAGCTCGGCGTCGAGCAGCCGGAATGGATGGAGGCGCGGAGCATCGAGGAAGCGCAGACCTTCGCGGCGCGGGTCGGCTATCCGGTCATGATCCGTCCCTCCTATGTCCTCTCCGGAGCGGCCATGGCGGCCGTCTTTGACGCGGCGAGCCTCGAGGCCTACCTGCGCCGGGCGACAGAGGTCAATCCCGCCACTCCGGTCGTGGTCTCGAAGTTCATCGAGAACGCGAAGGAGGTCGAGTTCGACGGCGTGGCGCGCGACGGAGAGATCCTCATCTACGCGATCGGCGAGCATGTCGAGAACGCCGGCGTCCACTCGGGAGACGCGACGGTCGTGATCCCACCCCAGCGGCTCTATGTCGAGACGGCGCGCCGGATCAAGCAGACCGCCCGCAGGATTGCGGCGAGATTCAAGATCACCGGGCCCTTCAACATCCAGTTCATCGCTCAGGAGAACCGACTGAAGGTGATCGAGCTGAACCTCCGCGCCTCGCGGACCTTCCCCTTCGCGTCGAAAGTCCTGCGGCACAATTTCATCGACATGGCCACGCGAGCCATCCTCGGCGAGGAGGTCCCCCGGGTCGAGGGGTCGAGCCTCGATCTCGATCGCGTCGGCGTGAAGGCGGCCCAGTTCTCGTTCGCGCGCCTGAAGGGAGCCGATCCGACGATGGGGGTCGCGATGGCGTCGACGGGCGAGGTCGGTTGCCTGGCTCCTGAGATGGAAGAGGCTCTCCTCTTGGCGCTTCGTTCGACCGGGTTCGTCATGCGCAAGAAGACGGCGCTCGTCTCGACGGGCCCTCCGGAGACGAAGGCCGAGTTCCTGCCGGTGGTGATGAGGCTCCAGCGCATGGGGTACGAGTTCTACGCCACGTCGGGGACAGCCCGCTTCCTGCGCCAGAACGGGATCGAAGCGGAAACGCTGCGATGGCCCTCGGAGGCGAGCTCCCCCAACTGCCTCGACTACATCCAGTCCGGTCGGATCGGCCTTGTCATCAATATCCCGAAGAACAACGAGGAGGAGGAGCTCTCCAACGACTACAGGATCCGCCGCGCGGCGGTCGACCACCAAGTGCCCTTGCTCACGAACCTGCGGTTGACCGAGCGCCTCGTGGAGGCGTTGGAGGCCGCCGACTTCGAGGACCTGCCCGTTCGCGAGTGGGGCGAGCTCTGAACAGTCTCGGGGCGAGGACCTCCGCCAGGGATGGAGAACCGCCCGTGCAGGGGCGGCCGGGAGTCGATCCCGGCCGCCTCGCACGCTGTCGATCAGAACTGGATCAGATTCGGCGTGGCCTGATAGGCGTAGCGGAAGGTGATCGCGCGGGAGCCGGCCGCCCCCGAGATCGTCTGGACATGGATCTTCGCATAGTGGCCGGAAGGGGTCTTGATCGCGTAGACCGCCCCCTGGATCACATCCATCTGCGTCTGGAAGCCGGCCGCGTCCGTGGTGCTCGCTTCCCAGTTGGTGCCGAGGAACTTGACCCCGGCGCGCTTGCTGGCCCACTCCGTGTTCAAGCGGGCGAGCAGCTCGGGGCTCTTCAGGGAGAGGACGGAGCCGGGATCATCGTCCGC
>VGJL01000185.1 GCA_016867495.1 Candidatus Eisenbacteria bacterium
AAAACTGGCGGAGGAGACAATCCGCCACCTGCAGAGGCGGAGGAAGGGGAATCCAGCAGGGCACACAGTCGGCTACGACCGCTGCGTCAACGACGCGCGCGAGAACGCGAGGAGCCAGGGCTCGACCGTGGTCCGGGAGTGCGACTTCTGGTGGGCGCTGCTTCTAAACGAGAGCAAATCGGTCGATCAGGTTCTCGCCCAGGTCGGCTCATCCCGGCAGCAGCTCGCCGAGACTCTCTCCGCCATCTGCCCCCAGGTCAGGCCACAGACGCAGAACTTCTGAACCACTCCCCGGACAGCTCCCGAGAACTGACCGCTTCCCGCGGTAGGTAGGTCGGCCGGAGGGAGGCCCGAGATAGCCCCGGCGGAGGAGAGGGCATCATCAGGGTCTTGCTGCTGCGGCCGGGCAACACAGGGTTCCATCGCCCGGAAAGGAGTTCGCCATGCGTCCTCTCAACAAGGGGTTCTACTTTGGTTCCTTCCTCGGATCGCTGGTCGTCAGTCTGGTCCTGGGTGTCGTTCTTGCGACGATGGTGGCGGCCGAAAACGAGGTTGGGATCGCGATCTGCGTCGGCATCATCCTGATGACCGCGGTCTACGAGGCGATCGTCTTTGTCGTCATGATCCACAAGATGTGGTCTGGCCTGAAGGGCGTCGGGGGAAGGCTCAGCCCCGGCGAGGCGGTCGGGCTTCTCTTCGTGCCGTTGTTCAACCTCTACTGGATCTATCGAGCTCTCTGGGGATTCGCGAAGGAGTACAACTCCTTCGCCGCAAGATCCGGATCGCCGAGCAGGGTGATCCCCGAAGCGCCGCTCCTCGCCTACTGCATCCTCACGCCGCTGCTCTGGATTCCCTATCTGGGGGTCGTCTTGGCGGTTGTCAGGGAGATGCTCCTCCTGAGCGTCCTCGGTCCTCTGGTCGATTCGGTCAACGGGCTGCCCGGCGTCGGCGATGCCATGGCCAGGGTATGGTGCGAACCTGCATGGCCTTACCGCGAGGGCGAGGTCGTGGTTTGAAGCGCCCCGGAGGCTCGCGTGACGTCCATCCAGTCCGGCTGGAGCCAAGCCTTTCTGTCTGCGGCATCCAGCCGGCGCCCGGTAGGCCCCACGAGAACTCAGCCGAGCCGAACGTAGAGCTGCTGGAAGCAGGAGGCAAAGGGTCGCAAGGCTAGGAGGGAAGGCGATGAAGCGGCACACCTCAATCCTGATGCTGATCTCCTGGGTCATTTCGCTGGAGATCTTCTTTCTTATCGTGAAGGCTAGCGGCGGCGCAGGCTGGTTCTTCGGCCTCTTCCGCAGCGGTCAGCCCCTACCTTGGATCGCCCTGGGGCTCGCCTCGCTGGGTGTCCACGTAGCGGGGCACTACATCTGCCGCGCGCTCGGCGGGGGAGTCGCTCGCGGAGCGACCTATCTGCACGATCGCCTACGCGTCTCCGGCCGCGCGCCTGAGGTTCCATTCCTGACGCCGGGGGTTGTCAGCATTCTGCTCGTCGTGTCGGCTCTCGGCGTGATGGCCGCCTCTCCTGCCGTGCGCGATGATCTGCAGTGGTTCCTCGCCGAGAACAGAGGATCGATCGAAGCTATCGAGCGCTACATGGCTGCGTGGCCGGATGGCCGCCATTTCAGGGAAGCCTCTGTCGTCCAAGAGGAGATGATCTGGGGTGCCGCCTCGACCTCGCACAGGCCGCGGCTCATCGGCGAGTACATCGCCAGGTTCCCGCAGAGCGATCGACTCGCGGAAGCGACAGCCATGCTCGAGCAGTTCTCCTGGGAGGAGACGCAGCAAACCGGCACGATCGCCGCGTTCCGCGGGTTCCTCTCGAGCCATCCGGGAAGCCGCTTCTCCGAGCCGGCCGAGACCAGCATCAGGGCGCTCCTGGCCGACGACGCCCCCTTCCTGAACGCCGAGCGCGCAGGAACGAAGGAGGCCTACGAGAGCTTCCTGGCCAGCTACCCGGGGCACAGCCGAGAAACGCAGGCGCTCGCCAACCTATCTGAGCTCGCCGGAGCCGACATCGCCGACCTCCTGCGCCAACGCACGATCGAGGCGAGGTTCATGGGAGGAGGCATTCGTGCGGTGAATGTCCGCGTGCGGCGGCTTGTCGAGCGTTCCGTCACCGTCAGGATTCCCGCGGGCGTCTTCTTCTCCTCTGCCGGGGCGGTGCAAGACATGGTCGCGTCGGAGACGGCCACCATCGTCCTGGACGACGGCGATTGGAAGGAGCTTGTTGTGCAGGCCTGCTGCGCGGACCGGGGGGCGGAGATCCCGGGAGCGGGCGACCTGTTCGTCGTGCGGAGCGCGCCGGCCGGATCGGACCTCACTCGCCTGATGGGCGTCCTCTCGGGGAGCAATGTCACCTTCGCGACGAAGCAGGCCGCGGTTTGGATCGTCACCGACGATGCAACCTACTCGCAGCTCGGAACGCTGCTCTCCGGCCACTTCGGTGGATTCGGTGGAGTCAGGGCGATCGGCCCGAACGAGGCCGTCGGCGCGATGCGCCTTTGCAGCCGGGCCGGCATCGACATCAGGAGGAAGGCGATTTGGGGAGACAGGCAGTCACTCCTCGACTCGGTCGCTGACCAGGCGCTCAAGAGCTGGCTCCAGGAGAAGGACCGCGAGAGCGTCGGGACGTAGCGCCAAGCTAACCGACCCGCAGCGCGTCGGCGATCCGGGCCGCCCGCACGGCGGCCCGGACGTCGTGCACCCGAATCCAGTGGGCGCCCGCCAGGATCGCGCCGGCGAAGGAAGCGAGAGACGCCTCGAGGCGCTCCTGCGGGGGCAGTCCGTCGAGCAGGGCGCCGAGGAAGCTCTTGCGTGATGTGCCGATCAGGATCCCGGCCCCGATGCCGGTGAAGACAGAGACGTTACGAAGCAGACTGACGTTCTGTTCGCGGGTTTTCCCGAATCCGATCCCCGGATCGACGAGGATCCGCTCGCGGGGTACGCCCGCGCGCTCCGCAACACCGGCCGAGGCCGCGAGCGAGGACCGGATCTCGCCGAGCAGGTCCTCGTAGCGGGGATCGACCTGCATCGTCCTCGGCTCGCCCTTCATGTGCATCAGAAGGAGCCCTGCCCCGCTCTTGGCCGCGATCTCGGCGATCTCAGGCCCCGCTCTCAGCCCCGAGACATCGTTGATCACCGATGCTCCGCTCTCCACGGCGCGGCGGGCGATCTCGGGCTTTGTAGTGTCCACGCTCACCGGAAGCGGATACCCGTCGCGGGTCGCAACGCGCAGCGCCGGCTCGATCCTCCTCCACTCCTCCTCGACGTCGATAGGCGTGGCGCCGGGCCGGGTGCTCTCGCCTCCGATGTCGATGAGATCGGCTCCCTCCTCCGCTATCTGCCACACGCGGCGCTCGACGGCGTCCTCCATCATCCAGGCGCCGCCGTCGTAGAAGGAGTCGGGCGTGGCGTTCAGGATCCCCATGACGCGCGTGACATCGCCGAGATTCCATGCATGCGAGCCCGCACGGAAGATCGATGTTTCCCGGATCGGCCAGGCGACCGGGATCGACACGGTCTCCTTCACGGCGTCTCGGGGGCGGGGCGCGGAATCTGACCGAGGGCGGGATCGGTTCCGCTCTGACGCGCCGGCGCCTTGGCCGCCGCATCATCCGCGGTCGCCGGAGCCGGCGGCTCATCTGCATTCATGGGCGGCAGACCCTTTCCGGTCAGGATGGCGTCGATCTCCTCGCGATCGAGGATCTCTCGCTCGAGCAGCGCTCCCGCCAGGGCGTGCAGCTTGTCGATGTTCTCCCGCAGGATCGTCCTCGCCCGGTCGTAGGCCCCTTGCACGATCTCGTGGACCTCCTCGTCGATGATCTCGGCCGTCCGCTCGCTGTAGTCCTTGTGCTCGGTGATCTCGCGTCCGAGGAAGATCAGATCCTGCTTCTTTCCGAACTGTAGCGGGCCGAGCCTCTCGCTCATGCCCCACTCGCAGACCATCTTGCGGGCCAGCCCGGTCACGGTATGGATGTCGCTCGCCGCGCCGTTCGTGATCTTGCCGAAGACGATCTCCTCCGCGGCGCGACCCCCCATCATCGCCGTCATCGTGGCGATGAAGTAGTCGAGCGTGCGCGTGTAGGAGTCCTTCTCGGGCAGGAAGTGGGTGACCCCGAGCGCGCGGCCGCGCGGAATCACTGTGACCTTGTGGATCGGATCGGCCTCGGGGAGCATCCAGCCGACCAGCGCGTGACCCGACTCGTGATAGGCCGTCGTCCGCTTCTCCTCATCGCTCAGGATGAGGCTCTTGCGCTCGGCCCCCATCATCACCCGGTCCTTCGCGTCCTCGAAGTCGGCCATCGTGATCCGCCGCCTGCTGCGGCGGGCCGCCAGAAGCGCCGCCTCGTTCACGAGATTCGCAAGGTCGGCTCCCGCCATCCCGGGCGTTCCGCGAGCCAGCGACTGGAGGCTCACGTCCTCCGCGACCGGCTTGTTCCTCATGTGGACCTTGAGGATTCCCTCGCGCCCGCGGACATCGGGCAGATCGACGACGATCTGCCGATCGAATCGGCCGGGCCGCAGGAGAGCCGGATCGAGGACATCGGGACGGTTCGTAGCGGCGATCAAAATCACGCCGTCGTTCGACTCGAAGCCGTCCATCTCGACGAGGAGCTGATTCAGGGTCTGCTCACGCTCGTCGTGGCCGCCTCCCATGCCCGCTCCGCGGTGGCGCCCGACCGCGTCGATCTCGTCGATGAAGATGATGCACGGGGCGTTGCGCTTCCCCTGATCGAAGAGATCGCGGACGCGGCTCGCGCCGACGCCGACGAACATCTCCACGAAGTCGGAGCCGCTCATGCTGAAGAAGGGAACGCCCGCCTCGCCCGCGATCGCCTTGGCGAGCAGGGTCTTCCCCGTTCCCGGGGGACCGAGGAGCAGGGCGCCCTTCGGGATCCGTCCGCCCAGGACCTGGAATCGCTTGGGATCTCGCAGAAACTCGATGATCTCCTGCAGCTCCTCCTTCGCCTCATCGGCCCCGGCGACGTCGGCGAAGGTCACCTTCACCTGGCTCTCGCCCGAGAGCTTCGCCCTGCTCTTGCCGAACTTGAGCGCGGCCGATCCGCCCGCCTGCATCTGCCGGATGAACAGG
>VGJL01000186.1 GCA_016867495.1 Candidatus Eisenbacteria bacterium
GCGCCGGATCTCCCGCATGGGGGGAGATTCGGGCTCCGCGCCCGCGGCTTCATCTCGCGGGTCGATCCCCGCGATGTCATGCAGCGCCTTGGCGACAGCGCAGTCGATCATCGAGGTCTCCAGCGCTTCGACCGCGGTTGCATTGAGACCGGCGGCCGATGCGGTTTTTCTCAGGACATCAAGCGCCGTCTCGTCCGCCGGCCGGGCCTGGCGGCACCCGCGAAGATAGCCGGATATCAGATGGATCGCGGCGGCGACCCCCTCGCCGCGTCTCTCCACGAAGAGCACGGCCGGGCGCTGCGGGTCGGGACGGAAGAGCACATCCTCGACCGGAGGAGCGAGCGTGACGACGCAGAGCGTCAACTGCCCGGGCCCGGCCAGAGAGACCCGCAGATCTCGCGAGAGCCGCTCGAGCAGGAGCGGCTGGCGATCGCCCAGTCGCCCGCAGATCGATCCGATCCATGCATTCAGATCGTCCTGGCGCGCCGGCCAGAGTGCCGTGAGATACCCGGGGTAGGTCGATCGATAGATGTCGGACAGGACGTCGTAGATCGAATCGGCCTTGGTCTTGCATAAAGGCCGCATCGCGTCGCGGATCCCCCCGAGCGTGTAGGGGATGTCCTCGGTCGAGAAGCGTCCCGAGAGGGCCGGATCCAGTCTCCTCCACAGCAGGCGCTCGACATCCTCGCGGTACTTGCGGCTCTTTCGATGGATGATGAGAACCGTCCCCTCTTTAGTGCGCAGGGGAAGGCTGTCGGGCAGGAACTCCGTGAGAGCCCCGAGTCGCGCGCCCGCGTCCCGCAAGTCCGCGGGGATCGCCGCCCGGGAGCTGTCCCGCGCGGCGGCCGTCCTGAGAGTGAAGTAGAAGTCGCCCTGGGGACAGGCTTCCACCGCGATGGGAAGCGCCGAGGGGGGAGCTTCGGTCCGCTCGGTCGTCGAAGCCGCGGTCGGGTCGGCTGCCGGTCCGGCGGCCAGTCCGGCCGCGGGCCCGGCGGCGAATCCGGCGAGCGCCGCGACATGAAGCGCGATTGCCCAGGCGGCAGGCCGCGCCGGCCCTCCGTCGATCCTCTTCCGAGGACGCAGCCGCGGGATGCGCATCACGCCAAGGTCTTGGCGACGCACTCCACGATCCAATCGATCTCGCCCTTCTGGATCACGAGAGGCGGAGCGAAGCGGATCACCTGCTCGTGAGTCTCCTTGCAGAGGACTCCGAGGTCGCGCAGCTTCTGGCAGAACGGCCTGGCCGGGCCCGACGACTTCTTGACCTCGATGCCGATCAGCAGGCCGCGGCCTCGGACCTCTTGCACGTGGGGAGAGCGGATCGAGCGGAGCCGCTCCATGAAGTAGGTGCCCATCTCGGCCGAGCGATCGACGAGCCTCTCCTCGACGATGACGCGCAGCGCCGCGCGGGCCACGGCGCAGCCGAGGGGGTTCCCGCCGAAGGTCGATCCGTGATCCCCGGGCCGGAACACGCCCAGGATCTCGCGGTTCGCGACGACCGCCGAGACGGGATAGACGCCTCCGCCGAGGGCCTTGCCCAGGATCAGGACGTCGGGATCCGTGATCCCGTCCCACTCGCAGCAGAACATGTTGCCGGTGCGGCCGAATCCGGTCTGGATCTCGTCATCGAGCCAGAGAACCTTGTGCGCGCGGCACAGCTCGTAGGTCCCGCGAAGGTAGCCGTCCGGGGGGACGATCACCCCGCCCTCTCCCTGCAGCGGCTCCACGAGGAATCCGACCGTGTTCGGTCCGATCGCGTGCTCGAACGCGGGAAGGTCCCCGTAAGGAACCGTCACGAAGCCGGGAGCGAAGGGGCCGAACCCGTCGCGATACTGCTCGTCGCTGCTGAAGCCGACGATCGTCGTCGTCCGGCCATGGAAGTTGTTCGAGCAGACGATGATCTCCGCCTTCCCCTCCGGAACCCCCTTCACCTTGTAGCCCCACTTGCGGCAGGCCTTGATGGCCGTCTCGACCGCTTCCGCCCCGGTGTTCATGGGGAGGGCCATCTCCTTGTGGCAGAGTTCGGTCAGCTCCTTAAGGAACGGGCCCATCTGGTCGTTGTGGAAGGCGCGCGAGGTCAGCGTGGCCTTTCCGGCCTGCTCGAGCAAGGAGGCGACGATCTTGGGGTGCCGGTGACCTTGATTGAGCGCCGAGTAGGCCGAGAGGCAATCGAGGTACTTGCGGCCGTCGGCGTCCCAAACCCAGACTCCTTCGGCCCTCTCGATGACGACATCCAGCGGATGGTAATTGTTGGCGCTGTAGGTCTCGGCAAGCTGGATCAACTCATCGCTGCGCGACATGACTTTCGTTCTCTCCCTATCCATCGTCGTTTCTCCGCGGTGATTCTGCGGCCGTCCGGGCCGCGCCCTAGAGTCTAGCGATTGGGATGCCGCGTGTGTACCCCATGACGAACAGCCCCCGGGAGCCGCCGGTTCCCCATCCCGTTCGACCCCCTCGCGGGGGCGATTGGACCGATCCGCAGATTGGACCGATCCACTCGGCACGGGAAGGGGGGTCGGCTATGATCGATCCCCGAGAGCCGACTCCGTTCGAGAGCCGACTCCATTCGAGAGCCGACTCCGTTCGAGAGCCGACTCCATTCGAGAGACGACGGGGTTCGAGGACTGGTTTAGGCGGGAGGATCGCATAGCAGTGGCCGACCCATCGGAGCGCCGGAGCAAGGTCCTGCACTACCTCGGTCTGAGGAGGGAGTTCGTTCTCCTTCTGGGGATGGTCGTCTTCATCGGACTCGGGGAGCGGATCGGCTCGCGGTTCATCCCGAAGTACATCCAGGTTCTCGGCGGGACGGTCCTCGCGATCGGCCTCTATGGAGCGATGGAGAATCTTCTCGGCGCCCTCTGGGCCCTGCCCGGCGGGATCCTCTCCGACAGGCTTGGGACGAAACGGGCCCTCGCCCTCTTCAACATGATCGCCATCCTCGGCTACGCGATCGTCGTGCTCGTTCCGGTATGGCCCGCGGTTCTTGTCGCCGCGATCTTCTTCCTAGCGTGGTCCGCGATCTCCCTTCCGGCCACGATGAGCGTCGTCGTCAATGCCCTGCCGAGGACCAAGCGCGCGATGGGCGTCTCGATGCACTCGCTCATTCGACGCGTCCCGATGGCCCTGGGACCGGTGATCGGAGGCGCGCTGATCGCGGCCCTGGGCCTGGAGCGCGGCGTGCGGGCCTCCTTCGCGATCGCGATCGTTCTCGCGGTGGCGGCGATCGTCCTGCAGCAGAGGATGGTCTCTCCCGAGCCGAAGCCGTACGAGCCGATCCACCCGATCGCCCTTCTCAAGAGGTTCGATCCCGGGCTGCGGCGCCTGCTCGTCTCGGACATACTGATCCGCTTCTGCGAGCAGATCCCCTATGCCTTCGTGATCATCTGGGTCATGGACGTGGCGGGCAAATCGGCGCAGCAGTTCGGCTGGCTGAGCGCGGTCGAGATGGCGACGGCCGCGCTGATCTACATCCCCGTGGCGCACTTCTCCGACAGGGCGGAGAGGAAACCGTTCGTCGTGGTGACGTTCGTTTTCTTCACCCTCTTCCCCGCGGCCCTCTACTTCGCGCGCGGGACCGCCGCGCTGGCCGCGGTCTTCATCCTGCGCGGCCTGAAGGAGTTCGGCGAGCCGACGCGCAAGGCGCTCATCGTCGACCTGGCCGAATCGGGACTCGAGGGGCGCACGGTGGGCGCCTACTACCTCGTGCGGGATCTTGTCGTTTGCGTCGCCGCTCTTGCGGGCGGCGTCCTGTGGAGCATCGGCCCCGCCTGGAATCTATGGGTCGCCTTCGCGTGCGGCGTCGCCGGCACGCTCTACTTCGCGCTCTTCGGGCGCGGGGTGGCCAGAGAGGCCGGGGCCCCTTGAGCTATTCCCAGGCAACCATGATGTCTTGAAACGCAAAGTGAGTGCCCGGACGAAACAACGACAACCACTGGATCAGCGGAGCAGCAGCAAGCGATGGGCCGCTCCGTTCACCAGGCGAACCCAGTAGATGCCGGTTGGAAGCCGTTGGCCGCGCTGGTCCGTCAGATCCAACCGCATATGCCGGTCCGAGGCGACGATGCTCCTCAGGCGGCTCGATCACCGCGCGTACCCACGGAGCGGAGTCCCCACCGGTCGTGTGGCCAGAACCATGGCCGCAGATCCTCCCTTTGATTGGACATGCTGGTGCGTGCGGATGTCCTAGTGCAAGCACGGATCGGAGTCCGACAGGCCGCCCCTCATCTCCGAAGACTGACAGCTTCCGTCAATCCTCGCCGGGACGGACTCACGCGGATAGATGGGCATACGGCAAGCATGGCGACCATCCGATGATCGCCGCTTGACCGCGCAACACTAACACCGCCATATGGCGATCGCCGGTTTCATCGGAAGAGGTGCTTGACCTTGCCCCAGCTCAATCTCTCTACCGGAGTCTGCGAGCAGCCAACACCAAGTGCGCCGATCTGGCCGCAGCCGAGAGGTGCAATCGCTTCCGCACATGCGCTCTCTCTCGCAATCCGGAAGTCACCGGCCGCCTCTCCACAAAACAATGGATCCGCGCAGATGTTGTTCTCCCTGTCCACGACGGAGTTGAATATGGTAAACGAGGCGCTGTCAGGCCAGATGTCATTGCAGCTGACCACACCTCCGGGCGGATAGTACAGCCATACCGGGGTAGCCCTCAGGATGTTGTTGCGGAAGGATAGTGGTTCACCATAGTTGACGGAAATGGTCACCCTTGTATCGACCAAAGTATTGTTCTCGACTATGACTCTGGCTTCTTGAGGCCCAATGTCTATTCTTGGAACGTCAGTTGGTCCTTCGGATCCAACAAAGACATTGCCCTTCATGATCACCTCCTGAAACGCACAACAAGCCTCAGTCCGATCAAGAAGAACGTAGGTCGCCGATGGTGCACCGCGATCCAGGAAGCGATTTCCAATAAGCTTGACGAGTCCTGTGATTGTAGAAATCGAGTGGATGTAAGTGAGGTCATCCCCGCCCAGGATGGTGCAGTCCTCCAATCTGAGGTGCGTAGTATGCTGCGCACGAATCGCCTGCCCA
>VGJL01000187.1 GCA_016867495.1 Candidatus Eisenbacteria bacterium
TTCCCGTCCCCGCTCACCTCGGCGAGCACGCCCTGCTCGAGATCGAAGAGGGGGCGATAGGCGGGCAGGGGCTCTGTGAAGGTCGATGTCCGGGCCGGGGACGCCTGACTGATCTCCACCACGGCCCGGCACGGCAGGCGGTCGCCGTTCTGCAAGACAGTCGAAGGGGCGCCCGGTGTGACCCTGATGCGGAAGGCGCCTTGCGCCTGGGCGGTGGCGCCGGGCGTGATCCCCCCGGCGAGCTCCTCGGTGCCGTCCAGAATCTCTATCCAGGGGTTCACCTCGGAGGGCTCGATCCGGAGCGTGAGGGTCAGCGCCGAGGAGGTCGCCTGGCCGCTGTTCTTGATCTTCACGTTGAGCTTCACCGTCTCGCCGAAGTCGAGCCTTCCGTCGTTGTTCCCCTGGACCTGGGGGGGGCCGGCTGCGGTGAGATCGTCGACGGTGAGCTCCGTCAGGGCCAGGGCCGCCCTTCCGGCGGCTGCCTGCACAGGGATGTCCGCCTGGACATAGGGGACGGCACTCCTTTCCGTCACGGTGACGTTGAAGGTGCCCAGGCTCCCGGGCCTGAAGGGAACGACCGCCGTGCCCTGGTTGTCCGTCATCGCCGATCCCCAGGTGTCTCCGGTCTTGTATGCAGAGACTCTTGCCTCCCGGAGATAGACCCCGTCGCGCTGCACCCTGACCGTGATGGTCGAGTCGCCGAGCGTCATCGACGTGGGCGCCTGGATCGTCAGCTCCTTGGGCGTCTCGAGCCATGGGAGCATCTGAGGATCGCCGAGCAGCGCCAGGCTGAAGGCGAGGAAGCGAGAGTACCCCTCCCGGTCTCCCCAGAAGGAGAGCTGTTCCGTGATCGCGTCGAAGAAGGCTTCGCCGAGCGAGCCGGCCCGGTTGTCGAGGAAGAGCTTCGAGTAGGTGCTGTTCTGGAAGGCGGTCGCGGCCGCCGGGAAGTCGAGGTTGGTCGATCCGATGTAGGAGACCACGCCTCCTCCGGACGCGAAGAGGAACGCTTCGGCCAGGCAATCGAGATCGAAGGCCGCGGAGTTGCAGTTGATCGAGTAGAGGACGCTCAGTCTCTGGCCGTTCGACATCTGGCGGGCGTCCCCCACGAGGTAACGGCCCGATCCGTCGGCGCCGGTCTTGGTTCCGATCGACATGCGATCCCATGAGCCGTGGCCCACGTGGTGGATGAAGCCGACGCCCTGGTTGAGCTGCGTGATGACGTTCGGTTGCAGCTCGAGGACAGCGTTCACGCGGTTCCTCGGAGGTTGCTGCCAGTACTCGTGCCACTCGTACATCTCGATGATCTGGGGGTTCAGATCCTCGGCCTCCTCGATGATCGAGACGGCGCTGACGCAATCCCGCGCCCCGTCGAGCCGGACGCACGGGCTGCACTGCGGACGGTTCTCCGAGCAGATGAGGCACGGCGGAACACGCGTGAGCTGAGTCAGCGTCCAGTCGGAGTCGAACAGGACTTCGCCGAGGAAGAGCATCTTGTCGAGGTAGCCGTCCAGGACGGGGGTCTTCACATAGGTCAAGTACTTGTCGACGAACGTGGCCACCTGGGCGGGAGTGGACGCCGGGATGCGTCCCACGTAGAGCTCGGGGTCGAAATCGGCCCCGTCCCCGATCGGGTTGGGCGGGCACTCCGCCTTGATCCCCTCGCCGAAGAGGTCGTCGCCGTCCCGGTTCCAGTTGCCGTCCAGCCCTGCGTAGTAGATGTCGGAGATGATCCCCAGCCCGACGGGGCAACCCCAGGTGTAGGAGCGAAGCGTGCGGACCGGAACCTCGGTCGGCCCTCCCACGATCAGCAGCCACCGCGCGCCCCAGTACTGGTAGGCCTCGATCAGGAAGTTGCGGATCCTCTCCGCCTGATCCACGCCCTCGACATAGGTCGAGTCGACCCACTCCACGGTCCGAACCGCCGTGGGAGTGCCGCTCTGGTTCTTCCAGTTGACGAGCAGATTGAGTTTCGAATTCTCGACAAGCAGCGTCTTGCTCGTCAGCACGACATACTCCACCGGATCGCTCGCCAACGAGGGGCGGGGCGCCGTCGCCAGCGTCTTACGCGAGGAGACCGGCGGGACGCTCTCCAGGGGGGGAATGAGGAGATCCCCCGCGCCCTCGGTCCGCAGGCATTTCAGCGGCCGCGGAGCGGCCGCGTCCTCCTGCCACCGGACGACCAGCGTCCCCTGCTCGAGCAGGCTGACGGCGTCGCCGTCCTCCAAGACCAGCGGGTAGACCGCGAACTGCGCCCACGAGCGGCCCCGTCCGAGGCTGATGCCCAGGAATCGGACTCGCTCGGCCGGCCAGCGGGGAGCCGCGTATGCGTACTCAGCGGGATCCACCGAGGTCGGCCCACCCGCCTCGATAGGGGCGTCCCGGAGGACCGCCGCCAAGGGGCCCGGGAGAGGCCGGGTCGAGGCGATCTCCCCCACAATCTCGTACCGCGAGGGGCTGCTCCCCTCGGGCGCCTCCATCCGCACGAGGCGGGCCGGGAGCGCGGGCTCGCCGGGGAGGCCGGGCCGCAGAGCGGCCCCCCGGACGGCGCATTCCGTCCGGCCATCCTCCGTCACCTGGAAAGCAACCTGATCCCAGCTCCAGCCGAGGTTCGTCTCGTCCGGCCCCCTTCCCGACGAAGGGGAGGAGCAGAGTCCGAGGACCACGGGGATGACGAGCCAGGAGAGGATTCGAGCGCGCATCAGACCTCCTCGGCGCCGCACAGGATTTCCCTGTGTCGGACGCCCCCGGCCTCCTCACCCCAAGGCGCCGGGGGTTGCCAACAATCCAGGGACCGGCGGCGCGCCAGCCCTGCGGGATGACCGGCCGCCCCCCGCTCCCCGGCTTCTGATCTCCGGCGGACTGCGGCGCGACCGTCAGCCGCAGTCTAGCTTGCTTCCGCCGGGGCCGTCAACGCGGCTGGAAAGGCGCCCGCGACCCCGGGTTCACTCCGAGGGGCATATTTCGCGGCTTTCCTGAAAGAATCCTGTTGCCTTGCCCGCCGACCGGTGTTACGAAATGGGCGGTCTCGAACTTGCGAGACAGTGTCAAGTTGAACCCAAGGAGGGATGGAAGCCATGACCAAGAGCCAGCTCGTGGAGACCCTTGCGAAGGAAGCGGGCCTCGAGAAGAAGCAGACGAAGATGTTCCTGGAGGGTCTCACTCAGGTGGTCGAGAAGACCTTGAAGAAGGGGGGCGACATCCCCCTGACCGGCCTCGGCAAATTCAAGGTCCAGAATCGCAAGGCCAGGATGGGCCGCAATCCGCAGACCGGCGAGTCGATCAAGATCCCCGCGAAGAAGGTCGTGAAGTTCACGGTCGCGAAGAATCTGAAGGACACCGTTCTGAAGCGGACGAAGTAGCGGCGGCGGCGCGGGCGCGACGTCGATCGCGACGGAGGACCGCGTCAGACAGGCTCTCGTTCAGGTGGGAAGGGCATCGAGGCGACTCGAGGCCCTTCCCGTTTCTTCACGCCGTGCGATCGAGCAGCCCGCGGTAGAGACTCGCGAACTGCCCGTAGGTCGCGGCCACGCTGTATCGTCTCGCCGTCTCATCGAGGGCGGAGCGCGCGAGGCGCCGCGCGAGCGCGGGATCGCCCAAGAGGCGATCGATCTGCGCGGCGAACTCCCCCGCGGCGCGGGCGGCGAGGTAGTCTCGCTCCTCCTCGAAGCCCATTCCCTCGAGCGCGCCCGGGTAGGCGACGACGGGAAGCTCCATCGCCATGACCTCGCAGACCCGGCTGCGGATGCCGCTCCCCTGCGGAATCGTCAGCGCGACGAGATCGACGCCGGCGAGCTCGCGACGGGGATCGGCGACGGTCCCGGTGACCCGAACGCCGGGGATCGTCCCCAACCGGCGCACGTCCGGAGGCGGATCGGCGCCCACGATCAGGACCTGGACGCCGGCGCGCGTCCGCCGGAGCATCGGCAGGATCTCCTCGCACAGATGGCGGGCCGCGACGCGGTTCGCCTCGCTCGCCATGTTCCCGTAGAAGGCGATCGTCCCCGCATCCCGCTCCCGGCCGGAGCGAGACGATTCCCCGCGCCTCCAGTGAGACAGATCGACCCCCATTCCGATCGTCGCGATCTGCGCCTCCGGCCCGAGCTGCCCGCGCAGCGCCTCCTCATCCTGAGGCGTGATCGCGATGAGGCGGTCATAGCGGGACCACTCACGGATCTCGGATCCCCGCTCCTTAGAGCTCACGGGTCGTCCCAGACGGGCATGGCGCTCGAACTGGATGTCGTGCGTGTCGAGGATCCAGACCGGCGGCCGGATTCCGACCCCGGCGAGATGGCGCAGCGTGAACCAGTAAGCGACGTGGACGATGGCCGGCGGCCTGCGTTCGACCGCCGCGCGAACGGCTCGCGCGAGTGATCTCGAAGCCAGGAACCAGGCCTCGCGACCGTACCCTGTCCCGGCGACCCGGTAGCCGACCTGACCCACGAGGCGATGGACCGGGGATTGTCGATGCCACGCGAGGACGGGAGTCCATACGCCGAGGGATGCGACCGGACCTGGATCCTTCATCCGATCGCGATCGTGGACCAGGGTTATTGTCTCGATCTCGAAGTGGAGAGAAAGCGCCTGCAGAATCGAGAGATTCCGCACGCGCCCCCCCATCGTGAGCGGATGGGGATGGTCCGGAAGAACGGCGAGCAGGCGCGGCCTCAGGGTTTCCGCTCTCCTTCCCCGGTGCCCGCCGGACGCTTGGGCTTGTCCTCCGATCCCAGGATCCGGTCGATGATCTTCTGTCTCTGGATCTCGGACATCTTGTTGAGCTGCTGCTCCATCAGCCTGTAGTGCGGCAGGGGAACGACGAAGTCGATCGTGTCCGGGCAGGCCGGATCGACCACGACCAGCCTGTGCATGAACTTGTCCGTCATGGGATCGGTGCTCGTCGTGTCCACGCCGACCCCCGTCAGGCTCAGGATCGTGTTCCAGCGGGGGTCCTTGCACTTGCCGACGAGGCGGTGGATGATCCAGTCCTCTTGCGCGACGCGCATCCCGTGCCGCTCGAAGCACCCGCTGTGCAGCT
>VGJL01000188.1 GCA_016867495.1 Candidatus Eisenbacteria bacterium
CGCGTCGTGAATCCGATTGCCGTGCAGATAGATGTCCCGCGCCGCGTCGTTCTCCCACGCATCCGTCCAGCGAATCTCGAACGCCACGCCAGGCGTCGCCGTCCCCGTGAACGTCCCGTCCCCGTCCAGCTGATCGTTCACGTTGATCCAACGACCGTCCAGCTGCGCCGTCACCGTCACCGGCGCCGTCCCGGAATGCGTGATCTCGTAGTTGCCCTGCAGATCCGAATAGCCGCTGTTGCCACCAGTCACCGCCACCCGCATGTTCGGCAGCCGCCGATCCTGCTCCCCGTAACAGTACCCGTAGTCCTCCACGTTCCCCGCCGTCGTCCCCACCACGTTCGCGTAGCAAACATCGTCATACCGCCACACCACCTCGCCCGTCGCCGCGTCCACGTACGACACCCAGATCGCGAACGGCTCCTCCACACGATGCCGCACCCGCCAGACAAGCCGGTATCCCATCCCCTCCCCTTCCGGAACGGGAAGAATCAACAGCTCGCCCCCCTCGTCCAGATCGCGGCCCGGAATGAACCGGACCTCCGAGGCCGCCTTGCGCGCCGCGGCGGCGGCATCGAGAAGGGGAGAGGTCCCGAGGCGGATGCTCGGATGCAGATCCGACCCGAAGTAGTAGAGGCGCCCCGACTCGGTCATGACCAGGCGCAGGCGCGCCCCCTCGACCTCGATCCCCTGGTGGAGCTGATCGAAGATGACCCCCCACTTCCCCATCGCGTTCACGACGGAGCGCACGCGCAGGCCGGCCGGATCCGCCCCGAGGAAGGCCGCGTTCTGCGCGATGAACGACCGGGCTGCGGCCTCCGCGGCCGACTCGGTGGCTATCGGGCCGCCCGTGAGCTGCACGCCGGCCCCGTAGACCGCGTGCGGAGTCCCGGTCAGGGCGTTCCACTGATAACGCCACCCGGCTCCGGCTCGGCCCTCGAAAGCGGCCGCCTCCGGATGGAGAGCCGGTTGCAGTTCGGTCGTCTCCCAGGTGGGAACCCTCTCGGCTCCGGGCGCGGGGATCGCGAGATCCTCCCGCTCGGCGACCGGTGCGAAGGAGTGCGCGGCAGTCGCCCCCAGGGCGAACAGCGCGCAGAGAATCAAGGCACGACGCATAGCGACTGGCATCCCTAACTCCTTGTGTTTGGATCCTCAAGACCGCGCTCGAGCGGGGCCCATGCTGCGATGCCCGCGCGGCCCATCAGCTGGCGGCCCAAGATACTACCTTTCAAGATTCTACGCCGCTCAGGCCCCTCCCGCAAGCCATCGCCGGGAGCATGGGCCCGCAGCGCGAGGCCCGCCGCCCCTCGGCCCCCGGAGCCGCGGGGAGCGGAGCCGAGAGTCCTCAAAGCGTCGCGGGGCCCGGCCGATAGGTAACTGAGGCTCCCGGAGCATGTTGGATCGACACAAAGCCCGGAACGAAGTCGGGGGCATCATGGAACATCGTCGCACGGGCGAGAAACGAACCGAGGCTCGGCGGAAACTGGATTGATCACCGAACGCGCGAGAACCATACGAAGCAAGCTGCTCATAGCGATCCCCGGGATCGCCGTGGGCGCTTGTCTTGTCATTGCCGTGACGACGAGCCTTCACCTGCGCAACGCGACTCTCCGGCAGACCGAGCGTTCGCTCATCTCGCTGGCCGAGGTGACGGCGCACACGGTCTCGGCGGGGCTCGATTTCGGCATGCCCGGCTCGGTCCAGACGACACTCGCCGGCCTTTTCAAGATCCCCGACATACGCTACGTCACGGTCCGGAAGTCCAACGGCGAGGTTTTTGTGAGCATGGGGGACGATCCCGGGGTCCCGCTCTGTCCGCTGCACGGCGGGGGCTCCGCGATCCACGCGCATCCTGGCTTCCTCGTCGCCACGACGCAGGTGCGGGACACCGCCGGTCTGGCGATCGGCGAACTCTTGATCATGTATTCGATGGAGAGAACCAGCCGCGCCCTCATGACCTCGATCCTCTGGCGAATCCTGACACTGCTGGGGGTGGCCGTCGTGAGCGTGGTCGTGAGCCACTCGATCGCGCGGCGCCTCACCACGCCCCTCATTCGATTGACCGAGGCCGCTCAGAGGCTGGCGGCGGGCAGGTTCGACGAGCCGGTTCGGGTGACTTCTAATGACGAGATCGGAATCCTGGCGGGCACGTTCAATACGATGAGCCGGGCCCTGTGCGATTCCCGCAGGCAGGTGGAGAGGGCGAATCAGGAGCTGGAGGGGCGCATCCGCGAGCGCACCGAACAGCTGCGGCAGAAGAATATCGCACTGGAGCTGCAGACGGAGCGGGCGCTCGAGGCTAGCCGGCTCAAGAGCGCCTTCCTGGCGAGCGTCTCGCACGAGCTGCGGACCCCCTTGAACGCGATCCTCGCCCTCTCGGAACTGATGAAGGACGGGCTCGCGGGAGACCTGACCGAGGAGCAGCAATCCCACGTGGCGATGATCCATGGCAGCGGGTCGGGGCTCCTGCGGCTCATCAACGATGTCCTCGACCTGTCGAAGATAGAGGCCGGGAAGATGGAGCTTAGCCTGAAGCCCTGCGATGTGATGGAGGAGCTCCGGCGGGCCGTCACGGAGATGGAGCCGCTCGCTTCGGGCAAGGGGCTCGATCTGAGAGCGAGGATCCCAGCCGGGCCGACCGTCCGCCTCGATTGCGACAGGGTGCGCCAGATCCTCGTCAACCTGCTCGGCAACGCGATCAAGTTCACCGAGCGCGGGTATGTCGAGGTCGCGGCGGAGGTGAAGGAGGGCCCGAACACCCTCGAGATGTCGGTCCGCGACACCGGCATCGGCATCGACAAGCATGATCTACAGACGATCTTCCAGGAGTTCCGGCAGGTGGACGGCACCCCGTCGCGGAAGTTCGGCGGCACGGGTCTCGGCCTCACGATCTCGCACCGGCTCATCGATATGATGGGGGGGCGGATCTCCGTCGAGAGCGTCCTGGGGGAGGGTTCCTGCTTCAGCGTCGAGATTCCCCTCGCCCGGGGCCTGACGCGGCATGACGGAGATCTCACCGACATGGCGATGGCGGCATAGGACACGCTCAATGAAGGAGCATCACCGGCAATGACATCCTCACAGGAAGCGACCAGGATCCTCATCGCGGAGGACGATCCCACGAACCAGTATGTCTTTCGCACCATCCTCCGAAACGCGGGTTACGAGGTCACGATCGTGGAGAACGGCCTCCTCGCCCTCGAGACGGCCAGGGAGAGCCCGCCACGCCTCTTCCTCCTCGACATGATGATGCCCGTGATGGACGGCTACGAGACGGCATGGCGGATCATCCAGGACCCGCTCTTCGACGGCATCCCCATCATCGCCCTGACGGCCCGCGCCATGCAGGGCGACGCGGAGCGCACGCTCGAGGCCGGGTGCGACGACTATCTGTCGAAGCCGATCCAGCGCAAGACCTTCCTCGACAAGATCGCCTGCTGGCTGGAGCGCGAGCCCGGCGACTGGATGCCCGCGCGCCTCGCCAAGCGCGTGCCGCAACGCGACGTCGCCTAGGGCGGCCATCCGGCGACCCCGGCCGGCTCGCGGAGCCCCGCGGCCGTTTTGCCCCTTGCCATCTCCCCGGCCTCTTATAGAGAATAGCCGGGTGCCCGACAAGGAGCCCCGGCGGGCGGGGCGGGATGGGATTCAATGGAGGAGGGAAGATGCCGAGCTCCGTAGCAGCATTCATGGAGTATGTGATCGCCAAGAACCCAGGCGAGAAGGAGTTCCACCAGGCGGTCCACGAGGTCATCGATTCGATCTGGCCGTACCTGCAGCAGCACCCCCACTACCTGGAGGCCAAGATCCCCGAGCGGATCGTCGAGCCCGAGCGCGTGATTCTCTTCCGCGTCCCCTGGATGGACGACAAGGGACAGGCGCAGGTGAACAAGGGATTCCGGATCGAGTTCAACTCCGCGATCGGACCTTACAAGGGCGGGCTTCGCTTCCACCCGACGGTCAACCTGAGCATCCTGAAGTTCCTGGGATTCGAGCAGGTCTTCAAGAACAGCCTGACGACGCTGCCCATGGGCGGCGGCAAGGGCGGCTCCGACTTCGATCCGAAGGGGAAGTCGGACATGGAGGTGATGCGCTTCTGCCAGAGTTTCATGACCGAACTCTCGCGCCACATCGGACCCAACACCGACGTGCCGGCCGGCGACATCGGCGTGGGCGGAAGAGAGATCGGCTTCATGTTCGGGCAGTACAAGAGGCTCCGCAACGAGTTCACCGGCGTCCTCACCGGCAAGGGGATCAACTGGGGCGGAAGCCTCATCCGTCCCGAGGCGACCGGCTACGGCACGGTCTACTTCGCCCAGGAGATGCTCGGTACGCGCGGCGAATCGTTCAAGGGGAAGACGGTGGCTGTATCCGGATCCGGGAACGTCGCCCAGTATGCCGTGGAGAAGGTGAACCAGTTGGGCGGCAAGGTCGTCACCCTCTCCGACTCGAACGGAACGATCCACGACCCGAACGGCATCGACCAGGAAAAGCTCAACTACGTCCTCGACCTGAAGAACGTCAAGCGCGGCAGGATCAGCGAGTACGCCGCCAAGTACAAGTGCGAGTACCTCGAGGGCAAGAGGCCCTGGGTCGTGAAGTGCGAGATCGCGCTTCCCTGCGCCACCCAGAACGAGGTCAACGCCGGCGATGCGGCGACGCTCGTGAAGAACGGCTGCATCTGCGTCGCTGAAGGCGCCAACATGCCGACCGAGCCGGGCGGCATCGAGGCCTTCCTCAAGTCGAAGATCATGTACGGTCCGGGCAAGGCAGCCAACGCGGGCGGCGTCGCGACTTCCGGCCTCGAGATGTCGCAGAACTCTCTGCGCCTCTCCTGGACGCGGGAGGAGGTCGACCAGCGTCTGCACAACATCATGAAGAGCATCCACGCGACCTGCGTGAAGTACGGCAAGCAACCCGACGGATTCATCAACTACGTCGCCGGCGCCAACATCGGCGGATTCATCAAGGTCGCCGACTCGATGCTCGATCAGGGGCTCGTCTAGCCCGCCCGCAAGACCGCAGCG
>VGJL01000189.1 GCA_016867495.1 Candidatus Eisenbacteria bacterium
ATCGTCGCCTGCAGGGGACTGAACATGAACTCCGCGCCGTACTGGAAGGGTGTGCGGCCGCCGTCGGGGGTGTAGCCGATTCCCTGGAAGGGGCCGATCCGAGCCGCCCCCATGATCCCGCAGAAGGCCATGCCGAGAAGGCCCGCCAGGAGGAAGGCGCCGTACGGCCACCCCTTCTGCCGGCGCTCGATCTTCCTGATGTTCGACTGGACGACGTTCACGACCCCGAGCAGGATCGCGAACGACGCGATGATGATCATGTACTTCTCGAGGCGATCCTTCATCCACACCACCCTGGTCGCGTTCTCGCTGATGAAGAACGCGCTGATCGGGATCAGCCCGGCCAGGGCGGTGAGCAGGAGCGGGAGCTGAAGACGCAGAAACCTCATCGTTCCATCCTGACTGGGCCGGCAGCGGCGGCCCGCCTCCTACTCAATGGTCAAGAGCCTCCTGAGGAAGCCGGATCCCAGGAGGAGGAGAATCGTGGCCGTAATGATGTAGACGCCGACGGCCGCCTTCGTGATGTCCTGCCCCTTGATGCTCCCGAGCTGGGCCGGCTCCCGCGACAGGTAGGCGCCGGCGGCGTAGAGTTCCTCGCCGATCAGCGTGTAGTCGCACGAGCAGACGAAGAAGGGCAGCTGGGCGATCTCCGCCGTCCCCGCGATCTGGATCGCGCCCGTGCTCTGGCCCATCTCCGCGAGCAACAAGCTCTCCGCGTAGAAGGACCCGATCAGGAAGTTCGCCGCAGGCTTCTCGCGCACCATGATTCCCGTGACGGACGCCGTGTAAGCGAACTGGTCGTAGGTCACGTAGTGCACGAGCCGGTCGTTGTAGAGATCGGGGCGCCCTTCCGCCATGTAGGCTTCCTTCACCGTCTCACGCGCGGCGGCGAATGTGAGTGGGTCCTTGTTGGGGACGTCGAGCTCGGTGTTGTAGCGGGCCGTCATGCGGGCCACGTGACCGAGGACCGCCAGGCTCGCGATCGTCTGATTCTCGTCGAGGCTCATGATCCCCGGGACATAGAGGACCTTCTTGCCCAACTCGGTCGCCCGCCCGACCGCCTCGTCGATCGCGTTCAGTCCCGCGATCTTCCTGATATAGAGGCGTCCGCCCCGGCGCGCGAGCGAGATGAAGACGAGCACCAGCGTGCAGAAAAAGAGGAAGAGGACGAGAGCATTCAGGCGGTCGGGGTTCAGGAATCCCATCGTCTCCATCTGCATCGCCTCCGCAGTCTTGAGGGTGAGCCCTGCTACGTCTCGATCCGAGGGAACAGGGGCGGCCCGGGCCTGATCGCGACGCCCGCCTCGAGCAGGCCCCAGGCGATTCGATCGTGGGAGAGGGGCCGATCGATCAGCGAGCGCGCGTCATCCAGGATCCCCAAGCGGTGCAGGATCTCCCCGCACTTGGCCGGCATCACGGGGGAGAGGAGGGATGCGGCCAGGCGCAGCGCCTCGGCCGCCGTCCACAGAGTCGGGCCGATCGCCTCGGCTCCCGATGTCTTGACCGCCTTCCAGGGAGACTTCTCCTCGAGGTAGCGGTTCGTTCCCCGGACCATCTGCAGCGTCTCTTCGATGGCGGCATGGAGCTTGAGCTGCCCGATCTGGATCGGGACGTCCTCGGCGGTCTGCCGGGCGATGGCCGAGAGCCGCTCCTCCGCTTCCCCGGGCGTTCCGGGGCCCGGCATGATCGCTCCGAAGTAGTTCTGCACCATCCGCTCCACGCGGTTCAGGCAGTTGCCCAGGTCGTTCGCGAGATCCGAGTTGATGCGGGAGACGAGCGCCTCCTCCGTGAAGTTCGCGTCCTGGCCCAGGACCATGTCGCGCATCAGGAAGTAGCGGAAGGCGTCGTGCCCGTATCGATCGGCCATCTCGATCGGCTTGACGACGTTGCCGAGGCTCTTCGACATCTTGGTGTCGGCGAGGAGCCACCAGCCATGCGCGAGAATCGTCCGGGGAAGCGGCAGGCCCGCGCTCTTCAACATCGTTGGCCAGTAGACGGCGTGGGTCGTGATGATGTCCTTGCCCATGAGGTGGACGTCGGCGGGCCACCACGGGGATCCGTCCGGCCGCTTGCGGTCGATGACGGCGCTGTAGTAGTTCACCAGGGCGTCGAGCCACACGTAGATCACGTAGTCGGGGTCGAAGGAGAGCGGGATCCCCCACTCGAGCCGGCTCTTGGGGCGGCTGATACAGAGGTCCTCGAGCGGCTTGCGGAGGAACCCGAGGATCTCGTTGCGCCGCGTCTCGGGGACGATGAACTCGGGATGCGTCTCGATGTGACCGACGAGCCAGTCCTGATAGCGCGACATCTTGAAGAAGTAGTTGCGTTCGGAGAGGGTCGAGGTCTCCCGCTGGCACAGGGGGCACAGGTTTCCCGGCAGAAGGTCCTTCTCCGTCCAGAATCGCTCGTCGGGGACGCAATACCAGCCTTCGTAGACGCTGTCGTAGATGTCGCCCGACGCGCGGATCCGCTCGACGAACTCATGGACGACCTTCTTGTGCCGCGCCTCGGTCGTCCGGATGAAGTCGTCGTTTCGTATCTCGAGCCGGTCCCAGAGCCGCCCGAAGCGCGTGGCCATCTCGTCGCAGTGCGCCTGCGGGTCGAGCCCCCGCTCGCGCGCGGCGGTCTGGACCTTCTGGCCGTGCTCGTCCAGGCCGGTCAGGAAGAAGGTCTCCTCTCCCATCAGCCTGTGGAAGCGGGAGATCACGTCGGCAAGGACCGTCGTGTAGGCATGCCCGATGTGCGGCTCGTCATTGACGTAGTAGATGGGGGTCGTGACGTAGAAGGATGACCGGCTTGGCATCGATTCCTGCTCTCCCTGGGACAGCCTTCAGGCCTCCATCAAGGCGACTTGGGCATGCCCGAGGCGCTCGCTCTGCGCACCCGCTCGGTCCGGCCAGGTCTTCGGGGTTGCCTTGAGGGAGCCCGTCGGTTCCCTTCGCCCCGCTAGGTTCGCGTTCGCGGCGCGGGGCTTCGGAAAACCGGCGGGCTCCCTCCGCCTCGTTGCGCGAGCTTACGACGGTGCGCTCGAGGATATCAAGGATTCCCGGCGCGCATCCGGGCGCGCATCCGGGCGCGCATCCCGGCGCGTGTCTCGGTGCGTGTCTCGGTGCGCAGTCCCGGCGCGCAGTCCCGCCGCGCATCCCGCCGCCGGGGAGGCTCACGCGTTTCGGACTGCGCGGAGCGCCCGCTCGACGGCCTCCTTCGCGTCGCGCGCCTGGACGGGCATCGGGCCGAGCGTCGGGTCGGGCGGGGAGATCCGCCACGAGCCGAGCAGCACCACGGGACGATCGAGATTGCGCGCGAGGGCGATCTCGCTCAAGGTGCCCCAGCCGCCGCCGATTGCGATCACCGCCTCCGCGCTGCGGACGAGGATCGCGTTGCGGCCGTTCCCCATGCCGCTGTAGACGGGGATCAGGACCTCCGGATTCGGAGGCGATTCCCGCGCGCTGGAGCCCGGCAGGACCGCGAGGGTCGTCCCGCCCGCCGCGCGCGCTCCGCGGCTGGCCGCCTCCATGACGCCCGTCCCGCCCCCCGTGAGGACGATCGATCCCGCAGCCGCGAGAAGACGGCCCACCTCCTCGGCGGCCGAGATGTCCTCCGGCCGCGGCCGCGCCGCGCCCGAGACCAGGATGATCGGTTGTCTCTCACAGTCCATCTGCTCTCCTTTCCGAGCCTCCTCCGATCCACCTCCGGCTCTGCGGGGGCGGCGTCCCTTCGGGGACTGCTCGCGCGGAATCGGATCGGAGCGATTGCGATCTCATCGGTGCCGCACTCGCTCTGACGTCCCTCTTCGGGGCGCCGCCCCCGCAGAGCCCGGGGCAGTCCGGTCGAAAACGTCCGCCGGCAGGATCCCGTCCGCCGCCGGCCGGTTCCCGTGATAGGCCGTCGCGGCCCGTGATCGGCCGTCGCGACCCCGTGATCGGCTGTCGCGACCCCTGATCGGCCGTCGCGACCCCTGATCGGCCGTCGCGGCCCCTGATCGGCCGTCGCGACCCGTGATCGGCTGTCGCGACCCATGATAGGCTGTCGCGAGAGAGGAGAGCGATCGGCCATGCGCGAACGCATCCACGAGGTCGACCTGGAGAACGGGCTCAAGGTGTTGACGGTCGAGAACCTGGCCAGCCCCACGGCGACGGTGCAGGTCTGGTACCGGGTCGGATCCAGGAATGAGCGTCCCGGGATCACCGGCGCCTCCCACGTCTTCGAGCACATGATGTTCAAGGGGACGGCGCGCCACCCCAGGGGGGTCTTCGACAGGATCATCCAGGACAACGGGATGACGAACAACGCCTTCACGAGCCACGACTTCACCGCCTACTTCGAGAACATGGCCAGCGATCGGATCGAGGTGGCCATGGATCTCGAGGCGGACCGGATGCAGGGGCTTCTGCTCGAGCCGAAGGAGTTCGACAGCGAGATGGCCGTGATCCGCGAGGAGAGGCGCCAGGGATGCGAGGATCCTCCCTTCGGCCTCCTCACAGAGGCGGTGCAGGCGTCTGTCTTCATGGCCCACCCGTACCACTGGCCCGTGATCGGGTGGATGACCGATCTCGAGACGATGACGCGCGCCGACCTGATCGCGTACTACAGGGCGTTCTACAGGCCGAACAACGCGATCCTCGTCGTCGCGGGGGATATCGTTCATGAGGACGTGATCCGTCTCGCCCGCCGCCACTTCGGCGGGATCGAGCCCGGTCCGGAAGTTCCGGACGTCAGGATCGAGGAGCCCCCGCAGCGCGGAGAGAGGACGGTGACCGTTCGCAAGGAGGTTCAACTCCCGGGGCTCATCGTCGCCTATCGCGTCCCGGGATCGCTGCACGAGGACGCGCCCGCCCTCAACATCG
>VGJL01000190.1 GCA_016867495.1 Candidatus Eisenbacteria bacterium
TCTTCATTGGAGTGGGGGGGGGGGGGGGGCGGATCGTCCGGCTTGGTCCCGCCCTTCTCGGGACTGAAGGGGCAGCCCGCGAGGAGGATCAACAGTGGGACGAGCGCGAACACCCGGGTCCTGGCAGGGCGGAGGTTGATCATGGCCGCTTTCTCCTTGCTCCGCGGGGCGTAGAGCGCCCCGCCTCTTCATTATACCACCGGCCGCCCCGGTGGGACACCACCCGGGCCTGGCCTGCGGGCCGGGCCTGCTCGTCGGCCCGAGCGCCACCGGCCACGGCGGGGCGTCTCAGGACCCCAGGACCTCGTCCGGGTTCCTCCTGGCGTAACCCCATGTCGGCGCTGCCGTACCGTCGTCCATGTCGGCCCAGCGATGGATCAGCCACTGCTGGCCGACCTGCCGGAAATAGAGGACGCACGAGCCCTGGATCACGACACTGTCGCTCAGGCTTCGCCTATACACCAATCGGTAACCGAGGTTCTTGTAATAGAAGTATCCGCTCTCCGGATAGCTCGAGTCGCTCGGGCTCCAGGTGAGGCGGAAGGTCCCCGTCTTGCCGAACATCCGATCGAGAGCGTTGATGTCCTCCGTCCGGCTCCAGAGGAGGGAGTCCTCCGCGACGTCGAAGGGATCGAAGCGGAACTTGTAATCCTCCGTCATCGACCGCTCGAAGTTCGGCGTGGCCTTCGCGGCCGTCGTGATCCTGAGGTTCCTGAGCGCGATCCAGGGATCCGTGGGGGTGTCGAACGCGACCGGGTTCGACTGCACCTTCTCCGCCTCGCGGAGGTCGAAGAGCCCGCAACCGGCCGCGGCGGCAAGCAGGAGCGCGAGCAATCCGGATGCGGCCGCGCGCCGGAAGTGGCCCGACGGGAGGGGCAGAGCCGCGCGTTCGAGGCCGCGGCTCATCAGAAGGTCCTCTCGACCGAAGCCCGGACGTTCCAGAAGTCCTTCTCGGTCAAGGACATCGTCTTCTGGAACGAGCCGCTCACCTTGAACGCGTCGGAAAAGGTCTTCTCGAGCTCGGCCCTCAACGAGAACTCCCCCCGGTCGCTGGTCGAGACGCGGTCGGGGCGACCGGGAATCGCCGAGAGCGTCCGGTTCTCGCGGCGGTCGAACATCTGCCTCGCCTCCAGCCGCACCGCCTGGGCGATCGTGTAGTTGGAAGACAACGAGAGAACCTGCCTCCTCTCCTGGGATTGCGCGTCGTAGGTCCTCGGGTCCCCTCCCGTCCCCTGCAGGTAGCGCCCCGACTCCCGGAACTGATACTCGTGCGAAAGCGCGACCGCGATCCTCGAGGAAATGGGATTCGAGAAAGTCGTCTGCACGCCATTGGTGCGGATCAGAGCGTCGCGGCTCCTCTCGGTGTCATAGAACGTGTAGTCGGCCTGCACGCTGTATTGTTGGTCTATCCGCATCGATCCCCGTGTGTAGGTGACCTGGCCGGTCACCTTGTAGGTCTGATTCGTGTTGTTGTTGCCGGCCTTCTCTCCCGGAATGCTCACCGAGATCCGTTCGCTTGTATTGTAGCTGAAGAAGCCGCTCCAGATCGCGGACGGCCGGTAGTTCAGGACCGCGTCGGTGACGCTGCGCCGCTCGTCGCGGTCGTTCGTCCCGCCGTCGTAGGTGAACCGCAGGAGAGAGATGTCCTGCGAGAGCTGGAGCATGAACTTCTGCCCCAGGCTCCGCATCACGCCCACGCGCATCCGGCGGCTGACCTGCTCGAAGTCGGCCTGGTCCTCGAGGGCATTCTCGGCCTTGTCCTCGCCGAACGCCATACGGAGCTCCGTCTGCTTCAGGGGCCCCGCGATCGGCGGGAGCTTCGCAGAGCCCTCGATCGTCCCGGAGGTCGTCACCTTGGTGAAGTCCCTGCTCTGGAGCGCGTAACCCGCCCGGGCCGTCGACTTCCGCACGTTTCCGCTCAGGCTGTAATCCTTCGCGGGGCTCCAGGCGAGCGTGAGATCGGTGCCGATGTCCTGCCCTTCCTTGGACTCCCTCCCTCCCTCCCCTTCGTTCGCGAGGATGTCCCAGTACTCGTTGATCTCCTTCCCCCAACGGCCCGTGAGATCGGACTGCAGCGTCGTGTGCGGCTTCCAGCTCAGATTGCCGTTGAGATATCGCGAGCGATTCGACGTGGCGTCCTTCGTCTCGCCCG
Source organism: Candidatus Eisenbacteria bacterium (assembly GCA_016867495.1). Classification (NCBI taxonomy): domain Bacteria; phylum Candidatus Eiseniibacteriota; species Candidatus Eiseniibacteriota bacterium. The sequence continues at coordinate 2,153 of VGJL01000190.1, forward strand.
TCAGTCGGCCCTGGGCGTCCCTTTGCCGGGTTCGGGAATCCCCATCCCGGCGGTCCTCCGTCACGCTGGCCGAGAAGCCCACCCCTCTGAGATCTCCGGTCAGCGAGGCATCGTAGTGCTCGATCAGGGCGATCGTTCTTGTCGAGTCGCGTCGTCCCGACCTCCTGCTCACGCTCTCGTCCAGACCGCGCCCGAAGTTGGCCGCCGTCGACAGGCTGGCGTTCTTGAGGAAGGGGATGTGCTCCCTCATGAGGTGCTCCGGGTACCTTGACTCGGTCGCCAGCGCGAGGTCCGAGCGGTTCTCCACCTGATCGTTGAGCCTCGAGAGGCGGGAGTCGCGGCGGAAGGTCCCGTCGAGCCCGATCGTCCAGATCCGTCTCGATCCGAGGCCGTAGTCCGCCTTGAAGTCCATGAGGCCGGTCCGCGCTCGCAGGTTGCTCTGCGCCTCGTCCCGCCTCTGCCTGATGCTCCAGTTGTTTCCCAGCCGGAGCGGACCGATCGTTCGCGACATCTCCAGCTTCTGGTCCCAGCTCTTGGAGGTGCGGTTCACCTGGTATCCGCTGTTGTAGGAGGGATGAAAGGAGAGGCGGCGGAAGAGGCCCGGCGAACCGATCGTGTCCGCGCGCGCCGGACTCGGAGGTTGTGCCGACGCCTCCCGCGCCTCGGGGGATGCGAGCCCGAGCAGGCAGAGGGCAACGATGACGATCCTGTTGATCACTACCTCCAGATCTTGCAGGGACTTAAACGCGAGCCGGAGGGCAGGGTTCCCCCGAAAGAATCGACCGCCTGAAGAGGGATCTTGAAGGAGCCCGACCGACTTGAGAAGACCTTTTCGGGGCCCGTTCCTCAAGGCGAGAGACCCCGGAGCCGAAGAACTGGGGGGAGGGGAGGCAGGATTGGACCGCGTCGATCTCGCAGGTGCCGTTCACAGAACCGCAGCCGAGATGGAGTCTCGGGATGCGGCCCGAGTCCTCGTCGTCGATGACGAGCCCGAGCTGCGTCAGGCGCTGCGCATCCGACTGGCCGGACAGGGATACGACGTGGCCACCGCCGGCGACGGGGTGGAGGCGATGAGGGAGCTCAGACGGGCGCCTGCGGACGTCGTCCTCCTCGACCTGCACATTCCGGCAGGGACGGGCTTCAAGATCTGCGAGCGGATCCGCGCGACACCGGCCCTCGCCGCGACGCCTGTGATCGCGATCACCGCCGATCCGACTCCCCGCGCGGAGCAGCGATGCTTCGAGCTGGGATGCGCCGCGTTCTTCCTGAAGCCGTACGACTCTCTCGATCTCCTCGTCGCGATCGAGCGGGCGATCGGGCGCCGCGAGGAAGACGGACCCCGACGGTTCCCTCCGCCCCGCGACACCAAGGCGAGCGGGCGCGCCGCGAGGCCAGGCGGCCCCAGAACCTAGCCGGGCCGAGCGGGTGCGCCATGCGGGCGTCCCAGTCGCAGGCAAGCCTCGCTAGTCGCCGGCCCGCTGCGCGATCAAGCGGTTCGCCCGATAGAGGCTCTCGAAGGTCCCCGCATCGGTCCACCAGCCCCGGAGGATGTCGAAGGTCATCTGCCCTTTGCGGATGTAGGCGTTGTTGACATCGGTGATCTCGAGCTCCCCCCGCGCGGACGGTTTCAACGTCGAAATCACATCCCAGACCCAGCCGTCGTAGAAGTAGACGCCCGTGACGGCGTAGCGCGACTTCGGGCGCTTCGGCTTCTCCTCTATCCCGAGGACCTTGTCGCCGCCGATCTCTGCCACGCCGAAGCGCTCGGGATCATCGACTTCCTTCAAGAGGATCTTGGCGCCCGCCTCCTGCCGGCGGAACGACTCCACGTAGGGCGTGATGTCGTCCTCGAGGATGTTGTCGCCGAGCACGACGACGATGCGATCCCCCTGTCCGTAATAGCGCGCCAGGCCCAGGGCTTCGGCGATCCCTCCCTCTCCCTCCTGGTAGACGTAGTCGATGTGGGAGAGACCGAAGTCCTTGCCGTTGCCCAGCAGGCGCAGGAAGTCCCCGGCATTGTTGCCCCCGGTGACGAGGAGGATGTCCCGGATGCCGGCCCGCACGAGAGTCTCGATCGGATAGAAGATCATCGGCTTGTTGTAGATCGGCAGCAGGTGCTTGTTGGTCACCCTCGTGAGCGGCGACAGGCGACTGCCCAGCCCCCCGGCCAGAACGACCCCTCTCATGCGGACCTCCGTGCTCCTTGGATCAACCGAGCCTGGCGACGAGGCAGAAGTCTACACAAGCCCGGCCGCGGTTGCTAAACGAGACCGGAAGACGCCCCGGCGCTCTCATCGCAGTAGGGGACCCGCGACATTCGCGAGGGCGGCGAACTCCGCCAGATCAAGCGTCTCGGGGCGCCGCTCGGGATCGATCCCCGCCCCCGCGAGGACCTCCATTGCCCGCGCCGGATCCCCGAGGGCGTGAGCGAGCGAGGCCCGTAGCATCTTCCTGCGCTTCCCGAAGGTCGCCCTCAGCGTGAGCTCGAGGTGCTCCGGCCGCCTCAACGGCACCGGAGGCCTCCGATGGAACGACAGGGCGATCAGCGTGGAATCGACGCTCGGGACGGGCCAGAAGCTCCCCCGGCGAACGCCGGCGAGCTTGCCGACGCCTGCGTGGTAGGAGATCCAGACCGTGAGGCTCCCATACGCCGGATCGCCCGGAGCGGAGGTCAGCCGGTC
>VGJL01000191.1 GCA_016867495.1 Candidatus Eisenbacteria bacterium
GGGCAGCCGCGAAAGATCTCCGTCGAGATCGCCAGCCGCGAGGTCTTCGCCCAGATCTGGCGGGCGCAGGTCGGCCGGGTCCCTCTTCTCCTTCTCGACACCGATCTTCCCGAGAACAACCCGGAGGATCGATCGATCACCGATGAGCTCTATGGCGGGGATCTCAGGCACAGGATCCGGCAGGAGATCCTCCTCGGAGTCGGAGGCGTGCGCGCCATCCAGGTGATGGGGTACAAGCCCACCGTCTATCATCTCAACGAGGGACACTCGGCCTTCTTGGCTATCGAGCGCGTGCGGCAGGGGATGGAGCGGGAGAAGCTCACACTCGCCGAGGCGATCGAGTCGGTTCGCGGAGGATCGGTCTTCACGACTCATACATCGGTTCCGGCCGGGCACGACGTCTTCCCGGCGGAGCTGATGAGGGAGCACTTCGGCCCCCTCTGCAGCCGACTTTCGGTGCCGCTCGACGCGCTGCTCCGGCTCGGGCGCGTTCGCCCGGAGGAGGCGGGAGAGCCCTTCTGCATGACGGTGCTGGCCCTGCGCACCTGTTCGCAAGTGAACGGGGTGAGCAGGCTCCATGGATCGGTCACCCGGAAGATCTGGGCCGAGCTCTATCCCAAGGTGCCGCGGGAGGAGATCCCGATCGCGCACGTGACGAACGGCATCCACATCCCTTCCTGGTACTCGCGCGACATCGCGCGCCTCTACTCCCGCTACCTCGGGCCCAGGTGGCAGGAGGATCCGGTCGACCAGCTCGTCTGGCAGAGGGTCGAGCGGATCCCCGACGCGGAGCTGTGGCGCGCGCGCGAGCGGCTGCGCGAGCAGCTGGTCTCGTTCTCGAGACAGCGCCTCCAGGAGCAGCTGCGGCGACGGGGGATGCCCCTCGCCGTCGTTCGCTCGGCCGATGAGGTTCTCGATCCGGACGCCCTCACGATCGGCTTCTCCCGCCGCTTCGCCGTCTACAAGCGCGCGGGGCTGCTGCTGCGCGACCCGGATCGGCTGGCGCGGATCCTCAACAATCCCGACGGCCCCGTGCAGATCGTCTTCGCCGGCAAGGCGCATCCGGCCGACCATCCTGGGAAGCACATGATGCGCGAGATCGTCCATATGGCATCCGAGATGCGCTTTCGCCGCCGGATTGTCTTCATCGAGGACTACGACATCGAGGTGGCGCGCCGGCTGGTGCAGGGCGCCGATGTCTGGCTCAACACGCCGAGGCGGCCTCTGGAAGCGAGCGGCACGAGCGGCATGAAGGCGGTCGTCAGCGGAGGACTCCATCTGAGCGTTCTCGACGGCTGGTGGGCCGAGGCCCACACGCCAGAGAGCGGCTGGGCGATCGGGGATGGAGAGGAGTACGAGGACCCCGAGGTCCAGGATCAAGTCGAGAGCGAGGCCCTCTACGATCTCCTGGAGCAGGAGGTCGTTCCCCTCTTCTACCACCGGGGCGCCGACGGCCTTCCTCGCGGGTGGATCGAGCGGATCAAAGCTTCGATGATCGCCCACTGTCCTGTCTTCAACACCAACAGGATGGTGGAGCAGTACACTCGGTGTTTCTACCTTTCCGCGCATATCCGCTCGCTTTTCGTGGACAACCAGGTGCTCTCCGGAGCGCGGGCGCTCGCGAAGTGGCGCCAGAGGATGGAAGAGGCCTGGCCGGTCGTCTCGATCGAGCAGGTGAACACCGTCGAAGGGGAGAAGCCGGTCGGCGATCGGATGCCGGTGCGGGCGATCGTCCGTCTCGGAGGCCTGAACCCCGAGGAAGTCGTTGTAGAAGTCGTCCACGGCGATGTCGACGGCGGCGGGAATCTCCAGACGACGGAGAGCGTCGCGCTCGAGCCCGATGAGAGGCGCGACGGTGTGGTCGTCTTCCAGGGCGCGGTCCCGTGCAACCACACCGGGCTTCGAGGGCTCGCGGTCCGCGTCCGTCCTGCGCCGAGGCTGAATGTCGAGAACCCCTTCGAGGCGAATCTCCTCACCTGGTGGGAGGGCGAGGGGCAGCAGAAGCGCTAGAGCGGTTCGATTGCGTCGGAGACGCTCGCCTGGCGCATCCGCTCGACCCGGCACACTCTGATTCGGCGAGCGGACCCCGATGGCCCCCTTCGCCCCGCTATGTTCGCGTTCGCGGCGCGGGGCGCCGGCGACCATCGAGGTCCGCGGACGCCCCGCGTGGAGCGCTGGTGATCCGCTCAAGCTCGCGCCCTGCAAGTCAGCGAGCGAAGCGGGCCACAGCCCTCCGCGTCCGCCCGGAGGCCGCCGCGCTCCCCTGGGGCCGCGAGAGGCTCGCGGATTGCGCCCCGGCGCCCGCTCGCCTATCCTCTGCTGCATCGTCCTCGAAAGGAGTTCACCTCGAATGAGCGATCGAGCCTACGACCCCCAGGCGGTCGAGGCCCGCTGGCAGGAGTACTGGGAGCGCGAACGCACCAACGTTCCCGATCTCGTTGCCGCCCGGCGGCCCTTCTACAACCTGATGATGTTCCCGTACCCCTCCGCGGAGGGGCTGCACGTCGGCAACGTCTTCGCCTTCACGGGATCGGACATCCAGGGTCGCTTCCATCGGATGCGCGGCCACGACGTCTTCGAGCCGCTCGGCTTCGACGCCTTCGGCATCCACAGCGAGAACTTCGCGATCAGAGTCGGAACGCATCCGCTTCGTCTGGTGCCGGCCAACATCGCCAACTTCCGCAGGCAGCTCAGGCGGATGGGATTCATGGCCGACTGGTCGCGGGAAGTCCTCACGACCGATCCGGGCTACTACCGCTGGACCCAGTGGATCTTCCTGAAGCTCTTCGAGCGCGGCCTCGCCTATCGGGGGAAGGCGCCGGTGAACTGGTGCCCCGAGTGCAGGACCGTCCTGGCGGACGAGCAGGTGATCGCGGGGATGTGCGAGCGCCATCCCGAGACGGCCGTGGAGAAACGGGACACGGAGCAGTGGTTCTTCCGGATCACGGCCTACGCAGAGAGGCTGCTCGACAACCTCGCGACGCTCGATTGGTCCGACGCGATACGGAGGGCGCAGATCCACTGGATCGGCAGGAGCGATGGCGCGGAGATCGACTTCCCCGTGGAAGGATCGGGCGAGAAGATCCGTGTCTTCACGACCCGTCCCGACACGCTCTATGGCGCGACCTACATGGTGCTGGCCCCCGAGCATCCGCTGGTCGAGCCCCTGACGATCCCCGACCGGCGGTCGGATGTCGACGCCTACCGCAAGGCGGCGCGCGGGAAGCTCGAAGTCGAGCGGATGGACGCCGGTCGGGAGAAGACGGGCGTCGCCCTCGGCGCCAGCGCGATCAACCCGGCGACCGGCCGCCCCATTCCGATCTGGATCTCCGACTACGTCCTCATGGGATATGGGACCGGCGCCATCATGGCCGTTCCGGCCCATGACCAGAGGGACTTCGAGTTCGCCACGAAGTTCGGCGTCCCGATCATCCCCGTCATCTTCCCCCGTGAGGAAGCGCTGCCGCAGGACCGCGCGTACGAGGGCGAGGGGGTCCTCGGCAACAGCGGTCCCTTCGATGGGACTCCCTCGGAGGAAGCGAAGGGGAAGGTGACCGCCTACCTCGAGGGGAAGGGAGTCGCCAAGGCGAAAGTGAACTACCGCCTTCGCGACTGGTGCATCAGCCGCCAGCGCTACTGGGGGCCGCCGATTCCGATCATCTATTGCGATCGATGCGGGGCCGTCGCGGTGCCGGAGAAGGACCTTCCGGTCATCCTGCCGGAGATCGAGGACTTCTCGCCCGACGCGAGCGGGGTGGCGCCCCTGGCGCGCGCGGAGGGGTTCCTTCACGTCGGTTGTCCCCGCTGCGGGGGGAAGGCCAGAAGAGAGACCGACGTCTCCGACAACTTCCTCGACTCCGCATGGTACTTCCTTCGCTACCCGAGCGCCAATCGCGACGACGTCGCGTGGGATCCCGGGATCACGCGTCGCTGGCTCCCCGTCGACCTCTATGTTGGGGGCAGGGAGCATGCCGTCCTTCACCTGATGTATACGCGGTTCCTCTGCATGGCCTTTCGCGACATCGGGCTGACCGAGTTCGAGGAGCCGTTCAAGCGATTCAGGGCGCACGGCATGATCGTCAGCGAGGGGACGAAGATGTCCAAGTCGCGGGGGAATGTCGTCAACCCCGACGTACATGTCGCCCGCCATGGCGCCGACACCTTCCGTCTCTATCTCATGTTCATGGGCCCCTACGAGGAGGGGGGCGACTTCCAGGACAAGGGGATCATCGGGATCCGGCGTTTCCTGGACCGCCTCTGGCGCTGGGTCGTGGAGGAGCGTCCCTCTCTGCCGGGCGGGGAGCTTCCGCAGCCCGCTAGAATCAAGGTCCATCAGACGATCAAGAAGGTCACGCAGGATACGGAGCGCCTTCAGTACAACACGGCAATAGCGGCCCTGATGGAGCTTCTAAACGTGTTGCGCGAGGCCCCGGTTGCCGATTCCTGGAGTGGGAGCGTTCTGGTGAGGCTGCTTGCGCCCTACGCCCCCCATCTGGCCGAGGAACTCTGGGCCGAGTTGGGGAACGGACCGAGCGTCCTGCGGGCGGGCTGGCCGGAGTTCGATCCGGCGCTCACGCTGGAGGAGACGGTCGAGATCGCCGTGCAGGTGAACGGGAAGCTGCGGGACACGATCTCGATGGCGCGGGGAAGCGGGGCTGACGAGGTGAAGGCCGCCGCCGCCGGCCGCGAAAGGGTCCGTGCGCACATGGAGGGAAAGACGTTGCGGAAGGTCTTCTTCGTGCCCGATCGACTGATCAATCTGGTCGTGGGCTGAGGGGAGATCCTCGATGAAGCTCCGAAT
>VGJL01000192.1 GCA_016867495.1 Candidatus Eisenbacteria bacterium
GCTCCTCCTCGATGCGGATGAGCTGGTTGTACTTGCAGAGGCGGTCCGTCCTCGACGCGCTTCCGCTCTTGATCTGCCCCGCGTTCACCGCGACGGCGACGTCGGCGATGATCGAGTCCTCGGTCTCACCCGAGCGGTGCGAGATGACCGTCGTGAGCCCGCTCCGGTGCGCCATCGCGACGGTGTCGAGCGTCTCGGTGAGCGTCCCGATCTGGTTGAGCTTGACGAGGATCGAGTTCGCCGCGCCCTCCTCGATCCCGCGGGCGAGGCGGTCGGGGTTCGTCACGAAGATGTCGTCGCCCACGATCTGGATGTCGCCGCCGAGCTGCTCGGTCAGTCGAACCCAGCCGCGCCAGTCGTCCTCGGCCAGGCCGTCCTCGATGGAGATGATGGGGTAGCGGTCCACGAGCTCAGCGTAGTACTCGACCATCTCCTCGCTCGTGCGGCTCTTCTTCTCGGCCGCGAAGACGTACCGGCCGTCCTTGTGGAACTCGCTCGCGGCGGCGTCGAGCGCGAGGAAGACGTCGCCGCCGGGCTCATACCCGGCCTTGTCGATGGCGCGGACGATCGCGCCGAGCGCCTCCTCGTTCGAGCCGAGGTTCGGCGCGAACCCGCCCTCGTCGCCCACGGCGACGGAAAGCCCCTGCGCCTTGAGAACGCTCTTCAGGGCGTGGAAGACCTCCGCGCCCATGCGGATGGCCTCGGTGAAGGACGGCGCGCCTGCCGGAACGATCATGAACTCCTGGATGTCGAGGTTGTTGTCGGCGTGCTTGCCGCCGTTGAGGACGTTCATGAGCGGGACGGGGAGGGTCCTCGCGTTCACGCCTCCGATGTGGCGGTAGAGCGGGATGTCGAGCGCGACCGCCGCGGCCCGCGCGCAGGCGAGCGAGACGCCGAGGATCGCGTTCGCCCCGAGCGACGCCTTGTTCTCCGTGCCGTCCAGTTCGAGGAGGATGCCGTCGATGTCGGTCTGCTCGTCGGCGTCGAGACCGATGATCTCCGGGGCGATGGTCTCGTTGACGTTCGCCACGGCCTTCTGGACGCCCTTGCCGCCGTAGCGCTTCTCGTCGCCGTCCCGGAGCTCGACGGCCTCGTGCGTGCCCGTTGAGGCGCCGGACGGCACCGCGGCCCGCCCCACGACGCCCGATTCGAGCGTCACGTCCACCTCGACCGTCGGGTTCCCGCGCGAGTCGAGGATCTCCCGGGCGAACACGTCTGCGATGGTCATCATGCTGTCTCCGAGGCGCATCTTGGGAACTCCCCGTTGGGGTGCACGTGGCGAGGATGGTAGGGGGCACGCCGAGCGCCCGTCAAGTGGGAAACACCTGCCGGGCGCCGGCTTGACGCGGGGGCGGAGAGGCGCTAGGATGCACGTGATGCCCATCTACGAGTACGAGTGCAAGGCCTGCGGCTCGCGCTTCGAGGAGCTTGAGTCGTTCGAGGCGAGGGACAAGCCCCATACCTGCCCCGTCTGCGGGGCGCGGAAGTCGCGGCCGCTCGTGTCCCGGGTGGCCGGTGGCGCCACCAGCTCCTGCGCCTCCTGTTCCGCCGCGTCCTGCAGGTCCTGCGGTTCGGGCTGAGGCCCGCCTACTCCAGCCGGATCGTGACCCTCTTGTCCTCCTCGTCGTCGTAGACGTCGAGGATCTTGCCGTCGAAGCCGTCCTCCTGCGCCATCTTGATGATCTTCTCGACGTCGAGGTCGAGACCTGAGAGCCCGTTGTCCCCGAAGAGGGCGTGGTGGCTCTCGTGGCTCTCGCCAAGCCCCTCCAGCCCCTCCGTGAAGGCCCCGGTCAGCTCGTCGAGGTCCGCGTCGGGCCCGAGCCTCTCCTGGAGCTTCCGGCGGACCTTCTCCTTGATCCTCTCGGCCTTCTCCATGGCCCGTTCCGCCCTCTCCTTGGCCATCTCCGCGTGGCGCTCGCTCCTGTGCGTCCTTGCGCCCAGAGCGTGCGGCGCCAACTTGAACCCGAGCTTGAGGAGCGCCAGCGGCACACGGATGTTCACGGTCTCGTCGCCGTCCTGCTCCACCCTGACGTGGATCCAGCGGCGCTTGAGCTCGCGCTCCGAGGGACGCGAGTCGGCGCGGTCCAGGGCGTCGATCAGCTTCGCGGCCTCGTCCGCCGTGATCTTCTTGTCCTCGAGCATCTTGAGGATCCTGAGCTTCTCGGTCTCCATGTCGTGTCTCCTTGCCTTGATGGTCGGTCTGCGCGCCCGATCGCCCAACCCGACCTCACTCCAGGGGATGGTCGTCCACAGCTCCGGGGTGGGGCACATCCCGGTCCTAAGCGGACGCGTCGGCCAGCCGTCGTAGGAACTCGTCTGCATCGATCTCTCCCGCCTCGAGCTTCGCCAGAAGCTCGGCCTTCATGTCCTTCGTCACCTCGGGTACCGGGGCGAATCCGAGCGCCCGCACAACCTCCTCGAGTCGAGCGCGGACCGTGGGGTAGGAGATGCCCATCTCGCGCTCGACCTCCTTGATGTTCCCGCGCGACTTCAGGAAGATCTTGATGAGGTCGAGCTGCTGCTGCGACAGCGTGCAGAAGGGGCAGGTCTCGAAGCGCCCGCGGACCGTGATGTCGCACGCCGGGCACTCGAGCTCCCTGACCACCATCTCGCCGCCGCACGCGGCGCAGGTCGGCGGCTGTCTATGAATCATGCTCACCCTCCTCGTCTCAGGAACTCCAGGAACGGATTCCACATTCGCAGGTGTACGACACGAATATTAAGCTAGCGGTTGCACAATGTCAACCGAATTCAATGTGTAGATTAAGAATATTGATGCTTGGTCTTCAGGATGGGTCGATCAGCGGGGTCTCTGGCTCTCCCAGGGCCTCCAGAGGTCCCGCCAGGAGCGGGTCTCGGGGGCCTCCGAGGCTGCGTCGGAGCCCGGGAAGTACTTCTTGAGGAGCTCGCGGTGGCCGGTGGAGAGGATGACGGCCGTGAGGCTGCCGGCAAGGAGGAGAAGGCCCACGCCGCTTGCGACGAGCAGCGCGACGAGGAGGGCCGATTGGAGAGCGATGACGATGGTGAAGCCGGGGTTGTCAAGAGCGAGGAGGGCGGACTTCCGGAGGGCGGTCCGCAGGCGCCTGTCGCCCCCGCTCAGTAGGGGATGCAGGTGGACGTGCATGAGCGCGAAGAAGGCCGCGGACCAGACGAGGAGTGTGGCGAGCGCTGTGCCGGCAAACGCCGCGCGTCCGTGAAGGCGGCCATAGAACCTGATGTTGAACCAGAGAAGGGCTGCGGCGCCGGCAGTGAAGGCGCCGAGCTTGATCGAGGGGATGAGGTCGCGACGGAAGCCGACCCAGAAGTCTGCGAGGCGGGCGTCCTCGTCGGCGGCGATCCTGCGGGCGAGGCTGAAGAGTCCGGCGGTCGCCGGCGGCGCTGTGACCACTCCGAGGCAGAGGACGCACCAGAGCAGATTGGCGACGATGAGCGTTCCGAGATGGTCGTAGGCGTGCCAGAAGGCGCGCTTGAAGGTGGGGCGAAGAACGTCGGCCGCCCGGATCCTCGTCGGACCCGCGCGCGTTCCTCCGGGTTCCGGGCGGCCGTTCTTGGGCATGGGACCTCTCTACTGCCCCGGGACCCGGCTCGTCATCCTGAACTGCACGAGGTCTTCCGGGCCGGTCTCGCCGAAGCTGATGAGCCTCGAGAGCCCGAGCTTCGCCGAGGCCGACTTCAACAGGAGATCGAAGAACGACGGGCTCTCCGTGAACGCGACGACCGTCGCGCGGTCGCGCTCGACGCCGATGCGCTCGCAGGCGTAGTCGATGGCCTCCGAGAGGCCCCCGAGCTGGTCGGCCAGCCCGATGGCCACGGCCTGGTTGCCGGTGTAGACGCGGCCCTGGCCGATCTCGCGGACGCGCGCCTCGTCGAGCTTCCTGCCTTGGGCGACCTTGGCGACGAAGTCGTCATAGTGCCGCTCCATGAGGTCCTCGGCCATGGCGAGTTCATCGTCGGTGGCGCGCCGCGTCGTGGACCACATGTCGGCGTACTGCCCGCGCTTGAAGGTCTCGTGGGTCGCGTCGATCTTCTCGTAGAGGCCGGCGAGCGACGGCTTCATGCCGACGACCCCGATGCTGCCCGTGATGGTGAGCGGATCTACGAAGATGCGCTCCGCGGCGCAGGCGATGTAGTAGCCGCCTGAGCCGGCGACGTCGGCCATCGAGACGATGAGCGGCTTCTTCGCGGCGACGCGCATCGTCTCCTTCCAGATGATGTCCGAAGCGAGCGCGCTCCCGCCGCCGCTGTCGACGCGGAGCACGACCGCCTGGACCCTGGGGTCACGCCTCGCCCGAGCGAGGGCCGCGACGAGCGTCTCGGATCCTATGGACTCGCCGCCCCAGACGGGGTCGTGTCCGCCCTTGCCGACGTCGATGCTGCCGTACGCCCCGACGACCGCGATCGTCGGGCCGGGGTGCCAATCGTAGGCCTTGTCGCGCCAGTCGGAGACGCTCAGCGTCGTGATGCCGTCGGTCTCCTCGGGCGGCTTCCGGCCGGCGAGCCTCACCGCGACCGCCTTGGCGTCGGCCCAGAACGCCAGGGAGTCCACGAGCCCCGCCTCGACGGCCTGATGACCGTAGAACATGCGCCCGTCGCACACTAGCTCGGCCCGCTCGCGCGAGAGCCCTCGACCCTCGACGACCGCGCGCACGATCTCGGCGTACACGTCGTCCACGAGACCCTGCACCTCTTCACGCTGCTCGTCCGTGAGCGGGCCGGCGCCGATCGAGTGGAACGTGCTCTTGTACTTGCCGGCCGACACGTAGTCCCACTCGATG
>VGJL01000193.1 GCA_016867495.1 Candidatus Eisenbacteria bacterium
TCCGTCCGGTATACTTATGACAGTGCCTCGGGAGGTGGATCCTTGGCTGAAGAGGGCCAGAGAGGTTTCTTGGCGGCGAGGAAGGTCGTTGTCCTGCCTCAGGTCCGCCGCACGAGCCTGGCCCTGACCCTCCTCGAGTTCGCTCACTCCCTCGTCCTCATGCTCTGGGTCGGCTCGCTCGCCGGCTTCTGCCTGATCGCCGTTCCCGTCCTCTCCTCGAGCCTGCCGAGCAAGGACCTCGCCGCCCGCGCGATCCTCGCCATCCTCGAGCGGACCGCCTTTCTCGGCTGCGGGGCCGGAGCCTTCCTGCTCCTGACCACCTTCCTGATGCACGTGGCCTCGCTGCGCAGAATGCGCGCGACGATCGTCCAGATGCTCCTCCTGCTCGGGATGACCGCCGCCGCCGTCGTGTCTCAGATCGCGTTGACTCCGAGAATTCAATCGCTCCTGGCGGACCTGCGGCGCGGCGACCTGGCGATCGGATCGGCCGCCCTCGACGGGGCGTTCCGGACCCTTCTCGCGACGACGCTCTGGCTCCTGTCCCTCCAGATCGCGGCCGGGATCGGCGTGCTCCTCTTCGCCGTCCGCCGCTGGTACCGCTATCTCCCGAGCCGGGGAGACCGAGGGGGCGCCGACGCCTTCTACTTCGACCCGCGGTACCGCTAGCACGGCCCTCTCGAGATCCCACGTCTCCCGCATGTTTTGTGCCTGATTGGACATAATTGACAGTACAGCAACTGGATAGGCCATCGCGCAGCGCAGAAAACTCTCCCTTCTCGAGCTTCCTTGTTGGATAATCCCGCTCGACGGACTTCGACCTTCGGAGCTGCGCGGTCATCGGTCCGTCCGGCGCGTTCGCGAAGGAGAGCGCATGCGGATCTTCGCGGCGAGTTTCAAGGGGAGAGATGGTGGAAGGGTCGTTGCCGATAGAGTCGTTCCTCGAGAAGTACGCCTCGCGATTGGAGGCATGGGTTTCTTCCCTCCAACTGGATCTTCCGCCCGAGTCGCAGAGCAGGTCCCGCTTGGAGCGAGGCCTGCCCTGGATCGAGGCGGAGGGGCTCAAGCCTGATCCCGCGCAGGCAACCGAGGTTCTCCGCGACCTGCTATCCGATCTGCGAGCGAGCGCGATGTCGAACCTTCCCGTGCTCGATCGCGTGCTGGACGCGGTGCGGACCGAGAAGATCTCCGGCGCGGCGTTCCTGAAAGCGCTTCTCGATCGGGACGGCGCGACCGTCGATTCGATGGCAGAGCGTGTCGGCGTGCCGACACAGATTCTCCACTTCATAGGAGTCTTCTTCGCGAGGCCGTTTCTGGCCGCCGCGCACAAGGGATTCGATCCGAGCAGCGTTGGAGCCGAGGAGGCAGGGGCACTGTGCCCCGTGTGCGGGCAGGAGCCCGCGCTCGCGGTTCTGATGGTCGACGATGGGCGAAGGCGCCTCTGGTGCCGCTGCTGCGGCGCCGCGTGGACCGTGCGACGCCTGCGATGCCTCTCCTGCGGGAATGAGGACAGCGCGAGCCTCGGATACTTCAGCCTCGAGGGTGAGATCGGCCGTCGGGTCGATTACTGCGAGAAGTGCCGCCGCTACATCAAGACGATCGATCTGCGTGCCGGCGGAGGAGTGCAAGACCGCCTGCCCGGCGACATGGACGACCTCACGAGCGGAGACCTCGACGACGCCGCGGTGCGCGAGGGGTTCATCCCGCTCATGGGGGAGGAGGTGTCCGCCGAGTGGCGACGGACTGGTATGGGGAGTGAACGCGAGAGGGGAGGGCTGTCATGAGAGTATCTCGCCGAGCCTTCTTGGGGACGCTTGGCGCCGCGCCGTTTTTCGGACTCGTGCCGGCAAGGGCCGAGGAGGAAAAAGCGCAGGTCCCGGCCAAGATCCAGCATGCCAAGGAGACCACGACGATATGTCCCTACTGCGGGGTCGGATGCGGGCTCATCGTCCACGCGCGCGACGGCGCGGTCGTGAACATCGAAGGGGATCCCGATCACCCCATCAATGAGGGAGCCCTCTGTAGCAAGGGGGCGTCGATCTACCAGATCAGCAACAACGACCGCCGCCTGACGAAGGTCCTCCATCGGAAGCCGGGGGCCGGCGACTGGGAGGAGATCCCCTGGGACGACGCGATGAAGCGGATCGTCGAGCTGGTGAAGAAGACCCGCGACGAGACCTGGCTCGGAAACGATGGCGGCGCCACGGTGAACCGCACCGACGGGATCGCCTGCCTCGGAGGCGCGGCGCTCGATACGGAGGAATGCTATCTCCTGTCGAAGGCGATGCGCTCCATGGGGGTCGCCTGGCTGGAACATCAAGCCAGGATCTGACACAGCTCCACGGTCGCCAGTTTGGCGGCCTCCTTCGGTCGGGGCGCGATGACCAACCACTGGATCGACATGACGAACGCTGACGTCGTCATGATCTGTGGGAGCAACGCGGCCGAGAATCACCCCTTGGGGACGCGCTGGATACGAAAGACGAAGGAGCGGGGCGCGATCGTGCTCTGCCTCGACCCGCGCTACACCCGGACGGCGGCGTTCTCCGATGTCTACTGCAAGTTCCGCTCGGGAACCGACATCCCACTCGTGAGCGGGATGATCAACTATGCCCTGCAGAACGATCGCATCCAGACGGAGTACGTCCGTCACTACACCAACGCCACATTCCTGATCGACGAGAAGTTCGGCTATCAGGACGGACTCTTCTCCGGCTACGACCCGTCGAAGCGATCCTATGACAGGAGCAGCTGGGCCTACCAGCTGGACGGCGCTGGGGTCCCGAAGCGCGACATGACGATGCAGCACCCGCGCTGCGTCCTCCAGCTCATGAAGAAGCACTTCGCCCGCTACGACAAGGAGACCGTCACCAGGATCACCGGCGCGCCGTCAGAGCAGTACGACAAGGTGTGCGAGATCTTCACCTCCACCTGGGCGCCGGACCGGGTCGGAACCTGGCTCTACGCGATGGGGACGACCCAGCACACCAACGGCACGCAGAACATAAGAACCTATACGATCCTGCAGCTCCTGCTCGGGAACATCGGGATGGCGGGCGGGGGGGTCAACGCCCTGCGCGGCGAGTCGAACGTCCAGGGCTCGACCGACATGGGGCTTCTCTTCCACGTGCTGCCGGGCTATCTGCGCGCGCCGGGCAAGGGCGAGGAGCGCCTCGCCGATTACCTGGAGAAGGCGATCCCGAAGACCAACGACCCGATGAGCGCCAACTGGTGGCAGAACTACCCGAAGTACATCGTGAGCCTGCTGAAGGCCTGGTGGGGGGATCGCGCGACGGAGGCGAACGACTTCGCCTACAGCTACATCCCCAAGGCGAGCGGCAACTGCTCGTTCATCTCGCTCTTCGAGGCGATGAACAAGGGGAAGATCAAGGGTCTCTTCTGCTTCGGGATGAACCCCGCAGTCGGCGGACCGAACTCCAACAAGGAGCGCGGCGCCCTGGCGAACCTGGACTGGCTCGTATCGATCGACATCTTCCAGACCGACACATCGGTCTTCTGGAAAAGGCCGGGGGTCGACCCGAAGGAGGTCAAGACCGAGGTCTTCCTGCTTCCCGCCGCCGCCTCGATGGAGAAGGAAGGGACGGTCGCCAACAGCGGCCGCTGGGTACAGTGGCGCTACAAGGCGGTCGATCCCCCGGGTCAGGCGCGGAGCGACGCGCACATCGTGAGCGACCTCGTCCGGGGGTTGAAGGCCGCCTATGCCGGCGGGGGCGCCTTCCCCGATCCGATTCTCAATCTGACGTGGGACTACGGCGAGCACGGCGAGCCGGACATCACCCTGGTCTCGAAGGAGATCAACGGCCGCTTCCTCAGGGACGCTACCGCGAACGAGAAGCAGTTCAAGGCCGGGCAGCAGGTCCCGAGCTTCGCGTTCCTGCTCGCGGACGGCTCGACGGCGTGCGGCACATGGATCTACTGCGGATCCCACACCGACGCCGGAAACATGATGACCCGAAGGTCTCTGGAGGATGCGGTCAACAAGATCGGCCTCTACCCGAAGTGGGCATGGTGCTGGCCGGTCAACCGGAGGATCCTCTACAACCGCGCCTCGGTCGATGCCGAGGGGCGGCCGTGGGATCCGAAGCGCTGGGTCATTCGCTGGAATCCGGCGCTGGCCGAGGGCAAGGGCGCCTGGGAGGGCGATGTCCCGGATGGGCCGTGGCCGCCGGGAAGCAAGCATCCCTTCATCATGCGCCCGGAAGGACTGGCCTGCCTCTTCGCGAACGCGCTGGTGGACGGTCCGTTCCCCGAGCACTACGAGCCCCTCGAGAGCCCGCTCGAGAACCCGATGTCGTCGCAGCAGAACAACCCGGTCATCAAGATCTGGGAGCCGGACAAGATCGGAAGTCGCGAGGCCTATCCGGTGGTCGCCACCACCTACCGTGTGAGCGAGCACTGGCAGGCGGGAGCGATGACGCGGAACATCCCGTGGCTCGCGGAGCTGATGCCGGACATGTTCATCGAGCTCTCGAGCGACCTGGGCCGCCGTTCCGGAATCAAGACCGGCGACTGGGTCCTCGTGGAGTCGGCGCGCGGCGCGCTGCGTGCCCGCGCCCTCGTCACGGAGAGATTCCAGCCCTTCCAGATCGACGGACGACTCGTGGACGAGATCGGCATTCCCTGGCACTGGGGATACAGCGGGCTCGTGACCGGCGACAGCGCCAACGTCCTGACGCCGCACGTGGGAGAC
>VGJL01000194.1 GCA_016867495.1 Candidatus Eisenbacteria bacterium
CAGGGCCCTGTCCTGCGCGACTTCCTCTGTGGCGTGCCGCCCCGTCTCGCGACCCCCTAGCTGCGGAGCGAGCTCGCGCGCGCTCCTCGAGAGCCCCTTCGGGATCAATCGATCCGAACTCCCTCCGCCTATGCGGAACCAGATCGCAATCGAGATGGCAAGAACGCAGAGACCGAGCACGATCCATGGGATCGGGCTGCCCCGGCGCGACCGCTGCCATCGCGAGATCAGACGAACCGGCTCCTCGACAGTCCTGACTCCCTCCGCCCTGGGCTCCGCCGCCACGGATCTCTTGAGGCCACCCTCGGAGCCGACCGCTTGCGGCTCGGGAATCGTGGGTCCTGCCGGGACGCCGGGGGAGGGAACCTCGGGACGGCGTTCCCACCGTTCGAGGGGTGAGGACTGCGAAACCGGCAGCGGTCCCATGGCGACCATCCCGAGGAGATTCCGGCCACCCTCCCGCAAGAGCCGGACCCCCTCCGCGAGTTCCTCCCTCGTGTGATCTCGAATCGCCGCCACGAAGCAGATGCCGTCGATGGCCTCGCAACCGTGCAACCGGAACTCGTCCGCCTCGGGAATCGACCGCGCCACGAAGAGCACCCACTGCTCCGGCAGAGGACCCGCATCGTCCTTCGCGGGCGCCCCGGGGAGAACGACGCGGACCCCCTGGAGGTCGCTCGCCCAGGAGGCGGACGGATCGGCGCCCACCGAAGCGAGCCTCGCCCTCACGGCGGCGGGGAGAGGACGCCCTGGACCGCTCGTCAGAACGCGCAGGGGCGGCATCGGCTCCAGATCGGCGAGATAGGCGACGAGCCCGCCGCGCGCCGCCTGTTCGGCGAGCCCCACGGCCCAGACCAGATGCTCGGTCGTCCCGCGCGGACCCGTGACCCAGATCGTCGGCGCGGCGGTCCCCTTGGGGAACGGGAACCGGCGGAAGAGCCGGGATCCGTGCATGAGCTCCGGCGAAAACTCCGAGAGCCTTTCCGCGTGGCGCGGAACAGCCGGAGCCGATGAGGTCGCAAGGAGCAGGGGAAGGCCGAGGCCGGCCGCGGCGTCCATCGCGGAGTCGAAGTAGTGATCACTCATCCTCGCCCCCCTCCACGAGCGCCGCGGCCACGGCCTCGAGAAAGTCAGCCTCCTCCTCCTCCTCGATCCCGCGCAGATCCAGCAGAACGGCCCCCTCCTGAATCCGTCCCACCACCGGAGGATGACCCGCCCGCAGGCGCGCGGCAAGCGAATCGGCGCCCGTCCCTTCCTTTCGGAGCGCGAGGGCGATGGAGCGAAGCCCGCTCGCGGGGAGAGATCCCCCACCGACCTCTCCCTCCACTTCCATCGAGTCGATCCGATACGCCGCGGGAAGACGCTGGCGCAGGGCGGCGGCGCACCGCTCAGCGGCCCGCTCGAGCGCTGACGGATCGCGACGCAGGGCGCGCAGCAACGGAATCCGCCGGCAGGCCTCCTCCGGGCCGGCCAGGTGGATCCGCAGGCCCGCCTCGATCACCGCCAGGAGCGTCTTGTCGAGACGCACGACACGCGCGATCGGGTGCTTCTGGAGCCTCTCGACGATCTCCCGGCGCCCCGCGAGGATCCCCCCCTGCCCCAGGCCGAGCAGCTTGTCGGCGCTGACGCAGATCAGATCGACGCCCGCGGCGATCGAGTCCTCGATGCACGGCTCTCCGGGAAAGAGGTCCCTATAGGCTCGCAGGGCCCCGCTGCCGAGGTCGTCCACGAATGGCAGCCCCGCCTCCCTGCAGAAGGTTGAGAGCTCCTCGAGAGTCGGCTCCTCGCAGAATCCGACGAGGCGGAAGTTGCTTCGATGGGCCCGCAGGACGAGCGCCGTCGCGTCGGTCCGCGCGCGCCTGTAGTCGGCGATGCGCGTCCTGTTCGTGGTTCCGACCTCGCGGAGCCGCGCACCGGCCGCCTCGAGGATCTCGGGGAGCCGGAACGATCCGCCTATCTCCACGAGCTGGCCCCGCGAGACGAGAACCTCCCGCCCGTGGGCAAGGGCGGCCATCGCGAGAAACAGCGCGCCCGCGCAGTTGTTGACGGCGAAGCCCGCCTCCGCTCCCGTCAGAAGCGGGATCAGCTCCCGCAGTGCAGAAAGGCGCGAGATCCGCTCGCCGCTCTCGAGATCGGTCTCGAGCGAAGAGTACCCGGACGCCGCCCCTACGAGAGCGCGCCTGGCCTCCGCCGGCAGGACCGCGCGTCCGAGGTTCGTGTGCAGAAGCACGCCCGTCGCGTTCCAGACTCTCTCGAGACGCAGATCGAGCGGGAGAAGCGCGCCGGCCGAGGCCTCGCGGATGGTCCGCTCGAGCGCCTCCGCGCGGCCGGCGGGCGCCCAGAGTCCCGCCCGGATCTCCGAGCGGAGAGAATCGAGGGTTGCGCGAATGCGGGAGCGCAGGAGGGACCTCGGCTCGGAAGGATGCGATCGGATGCGCGGATCGGCCAGAACCGCATCGACCGACGGCAGGAGGGAGAGCCCGGATCGCGTCTCGCCGCCGGCCGTCATGTCCCCTCTGCAACACGGATCGCCCGTGAGACGACGCGCGAAGAAAGACGGATGCCCCGACAGGCCATCATCCCCCCAGGTATGCCTCGCGCACGGCGGGATCGGTCGCGAGGGCGGCCGCCGGACCCGAGGCGACGATCCTGCCCGTCTCCAGGACATAGGCGTCGCTCGCGACCTGGAGCGCCATGTGGGCATTCTGCTCCACGAGGAGGATCCCTGTTCCCGTCCGGTTGATCTCGCGGATCGTGTCGAAGATCCCCTGCACGAGCATCGGAGCGAGCCCGAGGGAGGGCTCGTCCATCAGGAGAACGCGCGGGCGCGCCATCAGCCCCCGGCCGACCGCGAGCATCTGCTGCTCGCCGCCGCTCAGCGTCCCTCCGAGCTGATGGATCCGCTCCTTCAGGCGCGGAAAGAGATGGAAGACGCGCTCCAGATCCTTGCGGACTCCGTCGCGGTCCTTGCGCAGATAGGCGCCAAGCTCGAGGTTGTCTCCGACGGTGAGGTTCGCGAAGACGACCCTCCCTTCCGGTATGTGGACGATCCCCCTCTTCACGATCTCGTGGCTCGGCAGCTGATGAATCGGCTGCCCCTCGAACTCGATCAGGCCTGCCGAGGGACGGATGAGCCCCGAGATCGTCCGCAGGATCGTGGTCTTGCCGGCGCCGTTGGCGCCGATCAGGGTGACGATCGATCCCTCGGGGACGGTGAGCTCGACCCCCTTGACCGCATGGATCGCGCCGTACCGGATCTCGAGGGCGTCAATGCGCAGCATCGGCGGTCGCGGCTCCCAGGTAGGCTTCGATCACGCGCGGATCCCTCTTGATCGCGTCGGGCGTCCCCTCGGCGATCTTGATCCCGTAGTCGAGGACAGCGATCCGCTCGCAGATGCCCATGACGAATCGCATGTCGTGTTCGACGAGAAGAACGGTCAGGCCGAAGTCGCTGCGGATCTTGCGGACCAGCGCCATCATCCCTTCGGTCTCCTGGGGATTCATCCCCGCCGCCGGCTCGTCGAGGAGCAGCAGCTTGGGCGACAGGGCCAGGGCCCTCGCGACCTCGAGCCGGCGCTGATGCCCGTAGGGAAGGTCGGACGCGCGGGCGCCGGCGAACTCCTCGAGCGACATCAAGGAGAGAAGCTCCAGCGCCTTCCGCCGGACCGCCGTCTCCTCCCTCAGGAAGGGGGCCGTCCGTAGGACCGCCGGAACCATCCCGCTCGCGGACTCACGGTGCAGCGAGACGCGGACGTTGTCGAGGACCGACATCTGTCGGAAGAGGCGGACGTTCTGGAATGTCCTCCCGATCCCGAGATCGGCGATCGCGTGCGGATACATCCCGACAAGGGAACGGCCGAGAAGAAGGACATCCCCTCCGGTCGGCCGGTAGACGCCCGTGATCAGGTTGAAGACGGTCGTCTTGCCCGCGCCGTTGGGCCCGATCAGACCCACGAGATCCCCCTCCCTGAGGATCAGGTCGAGATCGGACACGGCCTTCAAGCCCCCGAATGCGATGGAGGTCGCTCGAAGCTCCAGGACGTGCGGCCCGCTCACGCGCTCCTCCGCGAACGCAGCTTCATCCAGAGGCTGCCGATCTCGCGCGTGCCGAAGATCCCCTGGGGCCGCGTGATCATCAGGACGATCAGCAGGAAGCTGTAGAGGACCATCCGGTACTCGCGGAACTCGCGGAGCGCCTCCGGGAGGACGGTCAAGCCGATGGCGGCAGCGATCGATCCGGTGATCGAACCCATCCCCCCGAGAACCACCATGATGACCACCTCGATCGACTTCATGAACGTGAAGCTGTTCGTGTGGAGGTACATCAAGTAGTGCCCAAAGAGGCCTCCGGCGAGCCCCGCGAAGGCGGAGCCGATCACGAAGGCGGTCACCTTGTAGCGGGTCGTCGGCACGCCCAGGCTCTCTGCGGCGATCTCGTCATCGC
Source organism: Candidatus Eisenbacteria bacterium (assembly GCA_016867495.1). Lineage (NCBI taxonomy): Bacteria > Candidatus Eiseniibacteriota > Candidatus Eiseniibacteriota bacterium. The sequence goes on from VGJL01000194.1 coordinate 4,445, forward strand.
GGATCGACAGGAGCGCCCTGCCGTGACGCGACCGGATCAGGTTCGCGTGAAAGACCACGCAGCCGGCCACCGCGAGGTAGACCCAGAAGAAGTTGGCCCTCGGGGGGATGTTCGGGAAACCGCGCGCGCCCCCCAGGAACTCGAGGTTCAGGATCAGCACGCGGATGATCTCGCCGAAGCCCAGAGTCGCGATCGCCAGGTAGTCGCCCCTCAGGCGGAGTGTCGGGATCCCGATCAGGAGCCCC
>VGJL01000195.1 GCA_016867495.1 Candidatus Eisenbacteria bacterium
CGCGTTCCCGGAGAAGGAGCGGCTCGCGCTCGCGCACGCCGCCGCGATGACCCGCGATCCCCACGGGATCGCGGACGAGCAGTACGCGGCATTGCGCCGCCACTTCGACGAGGGAATGATCGTCGAGATCTCCGCGGTCGCGGGCCTCTTCAACTACTTCAATCGGTTCAACGACGCGCTGCGGGTCCCGCCGACGCAGTGAACATCGCCGGCGGGGCGGGCGGCCCGGGCGACGCTCCGCGGGCAACCCCCAGGCGGCGGAATCTACCTGCGCGTCGTCTCGTAGAGGGCGCTCAGCTGATCGATGCAGGCCGCTTCCAGGGCGCCGCGGCGGACCTTGAGCGTCGGCGTCAGCGTCCCCGCCTCGACGCTCGGCGCGCTCGCGAGGAGATCGAAGGACCGGATTCGCTCGTGAGGGGCGAGGTCATGGTTCACGCGGTCGACTACCTTCCGCACGACGGCCCACACATCCTGCGGGGCCGGAGCCGCGATGCCGTGTTCCCGGAGATGAGCGAGAGTGGCGGACCGGTCCGGAAGGATCAACGCGACGAGGTAGGGCCTTCGATCGCCGAAGACGACGGCCTCCTCGATCCACGGGCTCTCCTTCAGACGATCCTCGATCGGCGCCGGAGAGATGTTCTTGCCCCCCGAAGTGACGATCAGGTCCTTCTTGCGTCCCGTGAGGGAGAGAAACCCCTGGTTGTCGAGCCTCCCGAGATCGCCCGTGTGGAGCCACCCCTCCTCGAGCGCTTCGCGGGTCGCGGCTTCCTGGTTGTAGTACCCCCGCATCACGCCCGGCCCCCTGACCAGGATCTCGCCGTCCTCCGCGATCCTGAGCTCGACTCCGGGAAGGGGCGGCCCGACCGTCCCCGCGCGCCATCGGTCGAGCCTGTTCACCGAGACGGCGGATCCCGCCTCGGTCAGGCCGTATCCTTCGAGAAGGGGCAAACCCGCGCCGCAGAAGAAAAGGGCCTCTCGTCTGGCCAGCGGAGCGCTTCCGGAGACGAGCCATCGCACCTGTCCGCCCAGCTTCTCGCGCAGCGCCCGAAAGAAGAGGCGATCCCAGAGATCGCGAACCTGACGCGGAACGGGCCCTGTCGGAGTTTCCGACATCCTGGGCCCCCGCCCCCCCCGCCGCTCGGCCACCGACTCGGCGATCTCGAAGAGCCAGCCTGCAAGCCTGCCGCGCTCGCGCGCCGCGCCCCTCGTCGTCGAGAGGATCTGCTCGAAGAGTCGGGGAACCCCCAGCAGGACGGTCGGCCGGACCGCCATCGCGTCGCGGGCCAGGCTCTCGATCCCGCGGCCGTAGGCGAGCACGCCCCCCGCCGCGATCGTCGCGTACTCGGCCGTGCGCTCGAGGCTGTGGGCGAGGGGGAGGACGGCGAGACAGCGATCGGAGGATCCGATCGGAAGCGCCTCGGCGATCATCCGCGCGTTCGATAGGATGTTCGCGTGCGAGAGGAGAACCCCCTTCGGCGCCGTGCTCGTGCCCGATGTGTAGATGATGCAGGAAGGATCGTCGGGGCCGATCCCCTCGCGGATCTCGCGCAGCGCCCGCTCCTCCGCCGCGCCGGGGCGCGCACCGTCGCACGCCTCGCTCACCGGGATGATCGGGATCGGCGAAACGGGCGGCGGGACCCCATCCAGCAGGTAGACCGCGCGCAGCGTGTCCGCAGCTCCCGGGGCGGCAAGGAGACGCGCGAGCAGCTCTGGCCGCGAGACGATGGCGATGCGTGGCGTCGAGTCCGCGATCGGATGGGCGAGCTGGGCGGCGGGGAGGCTCGAGTAGAGAGGGACCGTCCAGGCGCCGCAGCAGAGGATCGCCAGATCGCAGATGAGCCACTCGTAGCGGGTCTCCATCAGCAGCAGCGCGCGATCGCCCGGAAGGAGTCCCGACCCGCGTAGAGCGGCCGAGAGGCGCTCGATCCGGCCCCACCACTCCTCGTAGGCGATCGGCCGGAATCCTCCCTCCCACGGGGCGATGAAGCCGACGGCCCCGGGCCGCTCGGTCCCTGCCAGCTCCGCGAGCTCGGGCAGGGTGCGCGCTCTGAGAAGGCTCACGGCACACGAGGGTAGCACAGGGCGCTTGTCGGCGCAGGCGCCGCATGGGATAGTCGGTCTCCGTGACAAGACGCCTGGGACGCGATCTGAGGATCGTGCAGATCATCACCCGTCTCGTCGTCGGCGGCGCGCAACGAGTCGCCATGGAGACGGCCGCGGGCCTGATCGAGAGGGGCATCGAAGCCGAGATCTGGTGCGGTCCCCAGGAGGGGCCCGAGGGAAGTCTCAAGGGGGAAGCCGCGCGCAGGGGCATTCCCCTGCGCCTGATCCCCAACCTCGTCAAGGAAGTCGATCCGGTCCGCGACCTCCGCGCCCTCGTATGGCTCTCGCGCGAGCTCGGCCGGAGCCGGCCTGATCTCGTCCACACGCACAGCAGCAAGGCCGGCATCCTGGGGAGACGGGCTGCCCGCAGCGCCGGAATCCCTCGCGTCGTCCATACGGTCCACGGATGGGGATTCTCGGACCGGACCCCCGCGCCTGCGCGTTTCGCATTCATGGCGGCTGAGCGCCTGGCCGCCCGGTGGTCCGACGCGCTGGTCGCCGTCTCGGACGCCACACGCGGAGAAGGACTGCGCCACTCGATCGGACGCCCCGACCTCTATCGGGTGATCCGCCCGGGGATCGCGACGGCCCCGTTTCGCGACCTGGACGCGATCGGCCGCCGGGGGCTCGAGCTTCGATCGCGTCTCGGGATCCCCCGAGATGCATTCGTCGCGGGGACGGTCGGGCGCCTCTCGCCGCAGAAGAATCCCGGGATGATCCTCGATGCCGCGGCCCTGCTCCCTGACATTCGATGGCTCATCGCGGGGGATGGTCCGCTGCGAAGACCGCTCGAGAACCGGATCTTCCTCGAAGGGCTATCTGACCGCGTCCATCTGCTGGGCGCCTGCGACGCGGCCCCCGATCTGATCGGGGCGTTCGACTTGTTCGTCCTGACCTCGCTCTGGGAAGGCTTCCCTCTCACCCTCCTGGAGGCTTCCGCAGCCGGCCTGCCCGTGGTCGCCGCCGACGTGGGAGGAGTGTCCGAGGCCGTCCCTTCTCCGCCCGCGGGCGGTCTCTTCCCGGCGGGAGCCCTGGCCCCCTTCTGCGAGGCGGTCGCGGGGATGGAGCGAGAGCGCGATGCGGCGCGGCGCGCCGCCCTCGCCCGGCGCGAGGCGATTCTCGAGAGCCGCCGGGTCGAGGAGAGCGTCAGGGAGACGATCGATCTCTATGGAGAACTCCTCGGAGCCGCTCGGCCGTAGTCCGGCGGAGCGCCCCGATCCGCCTTGAGTCGACGAGCGAGGCTCGCGTACGATCGCCGGTTGTCGTTGATTCGCGTCCGCCGTCCCGTCGGCGATCGAGTGAAGGGAGGTCAGGGTTTCCATGCGCGGCACATTTGACAGCACATCGGCCTTCGAGAACGCCCTGCGGCAGTTCGACCGCGCCGCGAAGACCTTGAAGCTCACGAAGAACCAGATCGTGATGATCAAGGAGCCGAGGCGGGTCACGGAGGTCCAGCTTCCGGTCCAGATGGACGACGGGAGCATCGAGATCTTCACCGGCTACCGCGTGCAGCACAACACGGCCCGCGGGCCGGCAAAGGGGGGAATCCGCTTCCATCCCGATGTCACGCTCGACGAGGTCAAGGCGCTCGCCTTCTGGATGACCTACAAGTGCGCCGTCGTGAACATCCCGATGGGCGGAGGCAAGGGAGGCGTCATTGTCGACCCCCGCAAGCACTCCCCTACCGAGATGGAGCGGCTCTCGCGGCGCTACTTCGCCGAGATGATCGACCTCTTCGCGGGCGACAAGGATGTCCCCGCGCCCGACGTCAACACCGGCCCCCAGGTGATGGCCTGGTTCATGGACACCTACTCGATGCACCATCAGGCGTTCCATCCGGAAGTCGTCACGGGCAAGCCCCTCGAGCTGGGGGGAAGCCAGGGGCGCGAGACGGCGACCGGCGACGGCGTTGCGATCTGCGTCCAGGAAGCGGCGAAGCACCTCGGGATCGATCTGGGCAAGAGCCGCGTCGGGGTCCAGGGCTTCGGCAACGTGGGCAAGTACACCGCGCTCAACCTGCACAGGGACGGATGCAAGGTCGTCGTCCTCTCCGACGAGACGGGGACCTACTCCTCCGATGCCGGAATCGACGTCCCGAAGCTCGTCTCACATGCGGGCACCCACCGGACCTTGCGCGGGATCGAGAAGACGCATCACGAGCTCGCCTACGACGAGGATCCGTCGAAGATCCTCGAGTGGGATGTCGATATCCTCGTGCCGGCCGCCCTGGAGAACCAGATCACCGCCGCCAACGCCCCGCGCGTCAGGGCGCGGCTGGTCGCGGAGGGAGCCAACGGCCCGCTCACCACGGAGGCGGACGACATCCTGGACAAGAAGGGGGTCTTCGTGATCCCCGATATCCTCTGCAACGCGGGCGGGGTCACGGTCTCGTATCTGGAGTGGGTCCAGAACAGGATGGGCTACTTCTGGTCGGCGCGAAGGGTCTATCAGGACCTCGAGGAGATCATGACCTCAGCCTTCCGGACGGTCCTCGAGACGAGCCTGGAGTACAAGGTCAACATGCGCGTGGCAGCCTTCATCGTGGCGATCAAGAGGGTCACCCAGGCGGCCG
>VGJL01000196.1 GCA_016867495.1 Candidatus Eisenbacteria bacterium
CGCATCGAGAACGGCGATGTCCTCACGATCGTCGCGCCTCCCCATGCCGCCATGGAGACCGTACCGCCCAAGCTCACGGCCGACGAGACGCTCCGCTACGCCCGCCACCTGTCGCTCCCCGATGTCGGCCGGGAAGGGCAGCGCAGGCTGAAGGGATCCTCCGTTCTCGTCATCGGACTCGGCGGACTGGGCTCGCCGCTGGCGCTCTATCTCGCTGGCGCGGGCGTCGGACAGATCGGGATGGTGGACTTCGACACGGTCGATCCCTCCGACCTGCACAGGCAGATCCTCCACGGGACCGCCGATCTCGGCAGGACCAAGATCGACTCGGCGATCGAGAGGATCCGCGACCTCAATCCGTACATCCGGACGGAAGGGCACGCGACGAGGCTCACGCCGGCCAACGCCCTCGAGATCTTCCGCGACTACGACGTCGTGGTCGACGCGACCGACAACTTCCCGACCCGGTACCTCATCAACGACACCTGTGTCCTGCTCGGCAGGCCGAATGTCTATGGGAGCGTCTTCCAGTTCGAGGGGCAGGTCGCCATCTTCGGGCTGCCGGGCGGGCCGTGCTACCGGTGCATCTATCCCGAGCCGCCTCCGCCGGGCATGATCCGCACGTGTGTCGAAGGAGGGGTCCTCGGCATCCTTCCCGGCGTGATCGGTCTCCTTCAGGCGACGGAGGTGATCAAGCTGCTCCTCGGCCTTCCCGGCCTCTTGACCGGCAGGCTCGTCGTCTATGACGCGCTCAGGATGCACTTCCGCAGCATCGCCGTGCAGGCCGATCCGACCTGTCCCTGCTGCGGCGAGCGTCCCCGGATCGACAGCCTGATCGATTACGAGGGATTCTGCGCGCGGCCCTCATCTCCGGACGAAGGGGACGCGAGTGGGGCATGAACGATTCGGCTGAAGCCCCCCGTGAATCGGCATCGGCTGAGCTAACGCGAAGAGCATCCCGACGCGCAGATCGCCAGCTTCCAGCGTCTCTGCGGATCTGGTAGCGGGGGTCCTCTACGAAGTCCGAAAGAGGAACGGCAGGGGAATCCTGCGACTGGTTCAAGTGAGGTTGGTCGCACGCGGCACCGCTCTCGTGCCCGTGGGAAGCGTCCGAGGACTGCACCTGAAGCTGGTGAGCAGGCTCGGTTGAAGTGGACCCGTAGAGCCGTTGAGCGTATTATGGCTAAGCGGTGGCACATCCGCGATTGCCACGAAGCGACTTCCACGCCTTCGCTCGGCGGGTCGCGCGCGCCCCCAAGAAGGAGGCTGACATGCGGTCTCTCCGTCTGCGGGCCTTCGTCCTCCTGACAGCCCGTCTCTGCGTCCCATCCGTCGCGCTGTCGGAGTGCATCGACTACGGCGAATACGTGCATTGGGTGTGCTCGTTCGTCGCCAACGCATCCTCCACCGCGATCTCGGGACCGGCGGCCGTCGTGCCATCGGGCACCGGCCTGTACTTCATCAATGTCGACCCGATGGCTCCCAGCGGCCCGGAGATCCTCTCCCATCTGAACAGCGGCGCAGACTGGGGCGCGAGGGTGGCGGCCTCGGGGGGCCACGTCTATGCCTCGGATGGACTCGGGTATTGCAGGGGCGGAATCGTACAAGTTGTCAGTGGGGGAGATCCGCGTCACCCGGAGCTGCGAGGGAGCCTATACGTTCCAGGTGACATCAAATCGCTGGCTGCTTCCGGCAGCTACTGCTATGTTGGGGAGGACTGTGTCTTCCGGGGTCTGCACGTGATCGACGCCTCGAATCCAGATCAGCCTGCGATCGTCGGCAGCGTGGCGCTGCCGGGAGGCGTCGAGGGGGTGGCCGTTGCCGGCGACCACGCCTACCTCACCGTCTGTGATCAGGTGCACTACCCGTACCCGTCGTGGTTCGACGTGATCGATATCTCCGATCCTCACGCGCCTTTCCTCGCCGCCGAGCTGCCCCTGTCCTCAGCGCATGGAAGCCTCGTGGTGGCGGGCCGCTACGCCTACGTCGGCGCCCTGGACATCATCGACATCGCGGATCCCTCCCATCCCGTGGTTGCCGGCAGCATGACCACCGCGTTCGGCAGGAAGTGTATCGCCGGCGGGCGGCTCTTCATTTCAACGGGAGGGCTCCTCGAGATCTACGACCTCTCGAATCCACTTGCGCCGGATCTCCTGGGGAGGGTGCCCGGCCAGGGCGGCGAAGTCGCGGTGCTTGGCAGCAACATATGCATCGCCGCTGATGACTTCTACGTCTATCAATTGGGCAACGGCCGCAATCCTCCGATCGTCGGGAGGGTTGTCACGCCGGCGCAGGCGCGTGACGTGGCGGTCTCGGGGAACCACGCCTATGTCGCGGACAGCGAAGCCGGTCTCCTGGCAGTGGATGTCTCGCAACCTGCTGCGCCGCTGATTGTGGGCAGCGCGGCGCTGCCGTCACCCGCGGTCAGCCTCCGCGTACTCCCCCCGTTCGCATATGTGGCGATGGAGCGAGGCCTCGCGGTAGCCGACGTGACCGATCCGCCGAATCCTCGCCTGATCGGAACCGTCGGCACTTCGTATGGTCTGCGGTCGATCGCCGTCGCCGGCAGTCATGTGTACGCCACGGGCGACGACGGTTCGCGCGGTCTTCTTTCCGTCTTCGACGTCAGCGATCCGGGCACACCGCAAGTCGTCGGGGTCCTGGATACCTCGCTGTCCGCCTACGGCATCGCCGTCGCCGGGGAGTATGCCTTCGTGGGAGTCAGAACGCCCTCCTCGCCCTTCACCTACCGTCTCCTGGCGGTTCGCATCGCTGTGCCCTGGAGCCCTCAGATCGCGGCGAGTCTGGATGGGGTGTTCGGGACCGCCATCGAGATTTCGGGGAATCATGCCTTCCTCAACCGGCACGCGCTCGAGGTGGTCGACATCGCGGACCCGCTGAATCCACAGCTCGTCGCGACGGTCGACTCACCGCGGGGCGGATCTGTCTTCCCCGGCATCGCGATCAGCGGCGACTACGTCTACACCTCGAACGACGGCTCCTATGATGTCGTCGATGTCTCGGATCCAGAGGCTCCGACGGTCATCGGAACCGCCGCAGGCGGTGGGGCCGGTATCGCGGTGTTAGGATCCCTGGTCTACTCTGCGTGCTACGGGGTCGGAATCCACGAACTCCGGATCACACCGGCGCAGTGCGACCCGTCTTCGGGGATCGCTGGAAGCCCGATCGTCCGCTCGCGGCTGCGCCTCGAGGCCTACCCCAACCCTGCGTTTGGCGAGGTGACGCTCCGGCTCTCCATGCCGGACCCTGGCTCGACGCGCGTCAGCATCCATGACGTGAGCGGGCGTCTTGTGCGGAACCTTTACGAGGGCTGCCGGGCGCCAGGAGCGCTGGATCTCGTCTGGGATGGTCGCGACGCGAGCGGGCACACCGCCGCGCCGGGAATGTATCTGGCTTGGGTCTTGGCGGGCGGCCGAATTCGGAGCACCCGCATCGTCATCGTGAAATAGGGTCTGTCAGGGTCGCGGACGAGCGCGGCGGTCCGTAGGACGCCTGTGCCTCTTGGAGATCTCGTCCGAGGTCGTCTTTGCCGAGGACTCCCGCTGTCACTCGGGCAGACGATCTGAGCGCTGGACATCGGATGATCACAAGCCTGACGCCAGGCGCAGAGCATGCGCGGAACCCTACCGAGGCTCTACGCTAACTGAAAGCGTAGCAAGCTCGACGAGATTCTCGGGAAGGATAGGTCCCCCTCGAACCCACACCCCTTGGCTCTTCCGCTACCCGCCCCCCTCTGCCACCTCTCCCCGGCCTACTTCAGCCGATTCGGATTCAGCCCCTGCAACTCCTTCGGCACGAAGAGACCGTCCTTGCGCACGAGCTTCCCGTCGAAGTAGATCTCCCCTCCGCCGTAGTCCGGACGCTGGACATGCACGAGGTCCCAGTGGATCGCCGACTTGTTCCCGTTGAAGCAATCGTCATAGGAGTTCCCAAGCGCCATGTGGAGACTCCCCGCGATCTTCTCGTCGAAGAGGGCGTCTAGCATCGCGTAGGTGACGTAGGGATTGAACCCCAGTGCGAACTCGCCTACGTACCGCGACCCGCCATCCCTGTCCAGGATCTCGTTCAGCTTCTGCGACTGCGCGCCCGCGTCGGCCTCGACGACCTTCCCGTTCTTGAAGCGGAGAATGATCTGGTCGAAGACCGTCCCCTCGAAGAGCGCGGGCGTGTTGAAGCAGATCGTCCCGTTGATGCTGTTCTTGACGGGCGCCGTGTAGAGTTCGCCGTCGGGAATGTTCAGGTGGCCGTCGCACTTGATGCTCTTCAGGCCGGCGACCGAAAGGCTGAGGTCGGTCTTGGGCGCCTTGATCTCGACGCGGTCGGTCCGATCGACGAGTTCCTTCAGCGGATCCATGGCGCGCGACATCTTGGCATAGTCGAGCGTGCAGACATTGAAGTAGAAGTCCTCGAAGATGTGCAGCGGCTTGCGCGCGTTCTGGGCCATCGACTCGTTCGGGTAGCGGAGGACGACCCACCGGGTCTTGGGGACCCTCACCTTGAAGTGAACCGGCGTGGCGTAGTACTTGCCCCACATCTTCTGCTTCTCGGAAGGGACGTCGGAAAGCTCCATCGTGTTCCCGGTGCCCCTGATCCCGATGTAGCAGTTCATGTCGCGCATCCGATAGAGATCGTACTTTGCCTGGGCCTTGATTT
>VGJL01000197.1 GCA_016867495.1 Candidatus Eisenbacteria bacterium
GGGGCGGTGGCCCCGTACAGCCCTCCGATCCGCGCCGTCCACGACCCCCTTCGATCTGTAGCATCTGGTCGATCGGGGCGGTGGCCCCGTACAGCCCTCCGATCCGCGCCGTCCACGACCCCCTTCGGGACCCCGGGGCAGTCTCTCCTCAAGGCCGCGGCCGGCGCGCTGGTCAGCATGGGACAGGAGGGGGTCCCCGCCCTGTTGGAGACCACGGAGTTCTCGATCGACGACGCACACCTCTCGCCGAAGAAGGATCTCACCGCCGTGCTCCGGACGGCCGCGCGCCGGAGGCGATGCGGATCTCCGAGCCCTTCCACGGCGCCGTCCTCAACCGGCGTCACGGGACGGAGGTGGACGGAGGCCTCCGGATCTGTGTCGTGTGGGACCGACACTCGTTCCCGCGCTACCGCTTCTCGATCGATGACAACAGCTTCTTCCTCCGCGACATCGCACAGAAACAGTACGGGTCCCTCTTCGATTGCTTCTACCTCAAGCTCCTTCGCGATCTCCATGCGAAGTACGGCGCGCGCTTCGTCCTCAACATCTACTACACGACGGGCGCCGACTTCTCTCTGCCCGCCTTCCCTGACCGGTACAAGGGCGAGTGGAAGGACAACGCGGACTGGCTGCGCCTCGCCTTCCACGCCCATGCGAACGAGCCGGCGCGCCCCCTACCAGTACGCGTCGCCCGCGACGCTCATCGCGGATTCGAACCGCGCCGAGATCATGGACCTCTTCACCCACGAGCAGTACTTCTGGCCCTTCTACTCGAACCACCTCCCCGATCACGGCGAGCGCCTCGACACGGCGATCCGCTGGGTGACCGAGCGGGGCTACAAGCCGGTCTTCTATCACGAGGGCTTCCTCGGCGCACCGGCCTGAGCATGCATGAGTTCCGGGAGCGTCGACTCCGAGACGAGGCCAGCCTCGATCGCCCATTCGATCGCCTTGTCGGTCGCCTTGCGGCCCCACGGCGTCCGGCGGATCCAGCCGGTGCGGACGAGGTACGGCTCGTAGATGTCGCGCACGGTCTTCTGCTCGATGCCGAGGGAATCGGCGAGCGTCCGCAGGCCCACCGCCCGGCGCTCCGAGACGAGGAACGCGATCAGGCGCCGCTCCTCCTCGCGCAGGCCGTGCTCGTCGATCCCCAGATGCTCCGCGCTCCGGGCGGCGATGTCCTGGGAGATCACGCTCGCTCCGCTCGCCTGGGCCAGGATCCGCGCCGCGTCCAGGAGACCGATCGCCTCGCGGGCGTTGCCGCGGGACCGCGCCGCCAGGTCGAGGAGAGCCGCCGGCGCGATCCCATCGCCCGCGCGTCCGGCGGCGCGTGCGAGGATCTCGGCGACCGCATCCACGCTGTAGGGCTCGAGTTCGCGCTTGGTCTTGAACCGGCTGAGGAACGGATTCGAGAGATCCGCCTGGTTGGTCGTCGCGCCGATCAGCGTGAAGGGATCGAGGTGGACCATCACGTCGTGAGTGTACGCCCCCTGCGAGATCGAGAGGCGGACGAACCGATCCTCCAGGGCGCTCAGGATGAAGTCCTGACACGTCGGATCGAGGCCGTGTAGTTCATCGACGAAGAGGACATCGCGCGGGCGGAGGTTCACCAGCATGCCGAGGAAGTGGGCGGGCGTGCGGATCGTCGTCGCGCTCGTCTCGCTGTAGGCGACGCCCAGCTCCTTCGCCACGAGGCGGGCGATCGTCGTCTTGCCGAGGCCGGCAGGCCCCGTCAGGAGCGTGTGCGGCAAGGGCTTGCCGCTCCGTTTCGCCGCCTCCACGCAGATGGCCAGCCACTCGACCGTCTTCTTCTGGCCGACGACCTCGGCGAGCGACGTCGGGCGGTTGGGATCGGTGAGGCGCAGGCTCGTGGCCAGCGGCTGCACGGGCGCTTCGCACACGCCGGCCTCGCGCTCCGGGTGGAAGACCAGGCCCTTCTTCGCCGTGTCCCACTCCAGGAGCGGCTGGATGCGGCGGAACTCCTCGACGCCCATCACGTTCGGGAGATCCTTCAGGGCGAGGACCGGCTTCGGCTCGGCCGGGGGCTCCTCCGGGTGCGCGTCGGGCTGCGCATCCGAGGGGCTCTCCTCGGGCTTGGAAGCGGGCTGCGGCGAGCGCTCGCCGTTTTCGCAAAGCTTGTCAATTCCTTGCATTAGCATCGCGACGGAGAACGGCAGTCCCGTGTACGTTCCGACCGACTTCGCCGGATCGCCCGGCGAGTCGAGCGGGTTTCCGTCAGAGTCGAGCGCCTCCACCCGTCCGCCGTCGCGGATGCGGACGACCATCAGACCGCTGTGGATGGCCTGATGGCATCGATGGCAGACGCAGATGAGGTTGTTGAAGTCGGTGGCCCCGCCTTTGCCCCGGGACTTCAGGTGATGGCACATGAGGTCATGATCGCAGCCGCAGATCATGCACCGGCCTCCAGCTCGTGCGATGACGAGGACCCGCATCCAGAGAGGCACCGGCGGGTCGCGGTCCTCTTCCGGGATCTCGCCGCGCTCGCCGAAGAAAACCACCGCATCCTCCCCCGGATCGACCGGAGCGTCGATCGTCAGGACGCCGCCATCCCGCTTCACCTGCTCCAGGACCTCCTTGGGGATCTCCACCCGTCCCTCATCGGTCTCGATCCAGGCCATCGTGCACGTGGGGCACGAGTGATACACGATCGCGAGGTGACAGGTGCCCACGTCCTTTCGCCAGCCCTTGATCGTGCCGTCGGGCGAGAAGTCGATGGCGAGCTGGGCCAGGGCCTTGATCCGTCCGACCGTCGAGAGCTTCTTCTCCGAGAGCTTCCCAATCCTGTCGAGCGCCTGCTTGAACTTGACGTAGACGGGCCCGGGCAGGAGGATCTCGAAGTGGACCATCCCCTGCCGGAGCCTCTTCGGGTCATTCGGCCGGTCGCCCTTCTTCCCCTTGCGGGTCCTGGCCCGGACTTCGCGGGTCGTCATCCCCTTGACGTCCTCGAGCCACTGCTCGATCGTCCCGGGCTCGACGATGGGCGCGAGGTAGCAGAGGATCGTCCAGCAGATCTCCCCGTCGACGAACGCCTTGTCCAGCCGCGGCACGTTCTCGAGCGCCTCGGCGAGGACCAAGAACATCCGGAGCTTCCGTTCGCTGAGATGAACATCCTTCTCCACGTAGTTCTCGAAGCTCGGGAAGCCCCAGCCCTCCCAGAGGCGTCTGCGCTTGACCAGGAGGAGGTAGAAGCATATCACCCGCTCCCACACACCGACGTGGCGTGCGCCATACTTGATGATCTCGCGGATCCTCTCCGGGTGGAGCTTGGGATTCAGGACCTCGTGACTGATCATGGCTCTCCTCCAGTTCTCTCAGACCTGTGCGGCCGGCCGCTCGGGCCGGAGGACCTCTGCGAACGCCTGACCAACCGAACGGAAGCATACCGGAACTGAAACGGAAGCGCAACAACAAAATGGCACGAGAAAGTCTGGCAGAAGGAGTCATAAACTAGCCAGCCATAATGGCTTAAAACTCCTAGTTGTTCGGTATGATTCTTGGTGTGGTAATGACACCCCGTCCCTACTCGATTCATCCTCGAAGCCCACCTCTTGACCGAACGAGTTGTCAGGTATGAAGCCGCTGTGGAAAATCTCCAACTTCCGCCGTGCAATGAACCAGGCGACAATGACCTTAGCCGGTCATGTAGGTATCGCGACCGCTCGCGGGAGGTGCCGGGATGCGAAAGAGCTTGCGTTGGGCGCTCGCCATCGGAATCCCCATGGCGCTTCTCTCGATTGGATGCGGCGGGGGAGAGCCTTCCTTCAAAGGGCGGACGGTCGCCGAGTGGATGGAGGATTTCAAGAATCCCGAGTATGACGTGAACCGGCGCGCCATCTCGGCGATCGTGGGGATCGGTGAGCCCGCCGTCTCATCCCTCACGGCGGGGCTGAAGGACGAGGATCGGCGCATTCGCGTGATGGCCCTCCTGGCGCTCCGCGAGTTGGGACCGAAAGGCAAAGCCGCGATCCCGGCTTTGTGCGCGCTCTTCGATGGCAGCGAGAGCGCCCTCGGGACGGATCGGCAGTTCTTCCTCAAGACCGTGGCTGGGACGCTGGGGAGGATGGGCCCGGATGGGATCCGCGCCCTACTCGAAGCCACGAAGATCTCCGCCGATGACATGGACCCCTTGTCAACCAAGGATCCAGCCGCCGCCTTCCGGGGCGCAGCCAAGGTCTTCTTTCTCTTCGAGGCATTCGATGCGAGTGCGATCCCGATCCTGATCGAGATCATGAACGACAAGGGGGCGGACGCCGGGCTACGGAGTCAAGCGATGCTTGGGCTGGGGATGGGGATGGCCGGCAAAGGCTCGGAAGAGGCCGCGGCGGCTCTCGTCCAGATCCTGAAGGGTGCTGATGAGACGTTCCGCTTTCTGGCTGCCCACACCCTGACCATCATCGCGCCGGAGAACGAAGACCTGTATGGTTACCTGATCGAGTGGCTCAAAGACAAGGAATCGGACATCCGCTGGAATGCCGCCTCCATGCTCGGCCGCCTCGGCGGACGAGCCGTCGGAGCCCTTCCCTTGCTTGAGGAGGCGCTGAAGGATGAGGACGACGATGTTCCGGCGGGCGGCGGCCGAAGCATTGAAGGCGATCCGCCTCGAGACGGAGGAGGGCATCCCGGAACTCGTGAAGA
>VGJL01000198.1 GCA_016867495.1 Candidatus Eisenbacteria bacterium
AAGCGCAAAGTCATCGACCCGGCTCCGGTCAGGCACGCTATTGTCGCTATGCCTGCTCAAAACCATGGCAAAGCCGGAGCGCGGTATGCGATCATACGTACCCTGGTACTCCCGCCAATCCACACCGATGTACTTTCCTACCGTCTCTGTCTCCTCGCAGAAGAATCCCCGCTTGTTCAGCGGCCCTCCCCACTGCGTCTCGGTCAGCACACTGTGCCGCCTACGCATCCTTTGCCAGAAAAAGACGCAGAATTAGTAGAGAAACGCGCCTCCTCCGGTACTCCAGTAGCCCGCACGCGACGAGCGCGCGGATGATTGCCTTTCGTTCGAGTGTTGCAAGAGCGCGAGCGCCGAGCTCGCCCTCGATCCCTTCGAGATGCCCATCCCGGATCTCCCTCCAAGAGGTCGCGAGGGTCTGGAGAAAGGAGAGCCGATCGGCTTGGGTGATGGGGGGCCGCGCGTCCCAGACGTCTTGCGGTGTGAGGCCCCCGAGCCTCCGAGGCCGGTTCACCGTGTTGGCTTCCTGAAGAGCGGCGTAGCAGTCCTCGCACGTCCACTCCTCCGAGTTCGAACGTCGGCGAGCGTGCTCGCCCGTTCGCGTCTTCCCCGATCCGATTCCCGCTTCGGCAGCGCCATTGTACGGCGGGTAGTGGGGAGGGGAAAGGAATTTCGTGACCCCCCAGTCCGCGAGGAAGACGTCCGTAACCGCCGCCTTGCCCCAGGGGCCGCAGTCGGCCTTGATCGCCAGCGGTGGGGTGTGGCCACGGAAGAGGGAGAGAAGGACCTGATTCGTGGTCCTCGCCGTCATGTCCAGGACCGGCTCCCAGGCGAGAGCGCAGCCGCTCGCGAGATCCCGGACCGAGAGGATGTAGGGGTAGATCCCATCGATGGGCTCGGGCGGCTCGGTATGATCCAGGGCCCAGACCGTCCCGGGCACTGTCCAGATCAAGCGCGTCATCCCTCGACGCTTCATGAAGGCGTAGACGCCCTTCCACCGCCTGAGGAGGTCCTCCAGCTCGCGGCACCCCATCAACGGCACGAGGGGACGAAGCGAGCGTAGCCCGATGTGCGGGCCCAGGTCCCGGAGGATGTCCAGGGCTAGCCGGCGGATCAGGAGGGGCGAGCGGGTCGTCGGCCGGCCCCGGAGGTCAAAGGTCAGCGGCTTTCGCCGCGACAGCGAATCCCACTCGCGCAGCGTACGGTCGGGTACCCCGAGCCCCAGGGCTCGCTCCTGCCACGTGAGGCCGGCCTCGCCGAAGTGTCGCGAGCAGTTGACCGCAGCCATCTTCACGGCCCACTCCGCCGCTCTCCGGTCTTTCTGGGACGCGGGGCCGCGAGGCCGAGTGCTCGGCCATACAGGGGCTCGACCGCCGGGACCTTCCTGTGGGAAGGCCTGGAAGGAGGCGCGGAGACGTTCCACGTGCTCGTGCTCCCTCGCGACCAGCGCTGGGTCCGGGATCTCCGTCGCCACGCGAATCGCCTCGGGTTGGACGATCCTTCCATCACCGGGTCTGACCGACACGGACACTACCTCCACTTCCCCCGGCGCTTCGATGATGTCGTTTTTTTTCCCGCCGAACGGCCCCGCTTACGTCCCACGTACGGCATCGTCACCGCGATCTCCTCGCGCAGACGAGCCGCCTCAAGATTCCTCTGGAGCTCGTCGTTCTTGGCCCGGAGTCGAGCGATCTCGATCTCCTCGGGCGTGAGGATCGCTCGAGGACGACCCACCGGGCGCGGCTCCAGGCTCGCCACGGCATCCTGGAGGGTCCGCGCCCGGAGCTTGTGAAACGCCGCCTCGTTCATGCCCAGCTCCGCAGACGCCGAGGCGATCTGACGCTCGCCCGCGATCGTCTCCAGGATGATCCGCAGCCGAGTCTTCGCATGCTCCGACCCCTGCAACCCTTCGACCAACCTCGCCCCCATGGGTGGCCGTGCCATCGCGCGCCTCCTCCGGGGCTTCGCCAGGAGGTCGCTGCCCCCTGGCGAAGCCCCCGCGTGACGACTCCTACGCTTCCCCCGCCGCTGCCGGGGCAGGCTCGGAGCTCGCGGCGGATTGTAACCGACCCGCGAGCTTCAGGGCACGGACCACCGGCTTGCGGCGGCGGCGCTTCGTGCCGGCCGGCTTCGCCTCGGCCTTCGCCGGCGCGACCAGTCCGACCGTCCGTTGCGCCGCCCGCGCCAACGCCTGGTGCCTCAGCACATCGCCTTGGAGCTTCTTGACCTGTCTCTTCAGTCGATCGACCTCCTTCGCCGGCGAGTTCGCCCGTCCGCGCGGCCTCGGCTCGCACGCCGCGACCATCGCGTCGAGCGCTCGCTCCTCGAGCTGGTAGTACCGGTTCGCCGACACCGAGATCGCCCGCGCGGCCTCGCGCGGGCTCCGTACACCGGCCAGCACCTCCAGGATCACCGCCGCCGTACGCCGGGCCGGAACGCTCCCGGAGGGCGCGGGCTTCGTCCGGCCCTTGGGCCTCGCGGGCCTACTCGTCGACGGCGTCGTCGTCTGGTTCATCATCGTCCGCCTCCTCGTCCTCCGACTCCTCCTCGCCCTCGAATGCCCCGTCGAGCGCCGACACACCCGGCGCTGCCGGCTCCTCGTTGCCATCGCCCGCCAGCGACGACGTCACCTGGCCCTGCGGGCAGAGGGGCGCAGGCGTGGACTCGCGCGCGGGCTCCGCGTGCGGGCGCACGAGATCGACTTCGTGGCGCTTGCCGTCCCCGCGCGTCAGGATGACGCGCTCGCCTTCGGCGTGGACGCTGAACGGCGTCCCACCGACCTGGCCGGTCAGGTAGAACGGCTCCTTCGGGGCGCCGTGGCGAGCGATCTCGGCCGCGTTCGTCGCGACGCGTGCCTTGAGGGTGCGGAGCACCTCGGGCGCCGCCTCGAAGTAGCGGTCCGCGGGAACCAGGCCGCCGATGCCCTGATGAGGGCGCTGGAAGTTGTAGTAGTCGATGTAGAAGCCGATGCGCATGGCGGCGTCCGCGAGGTCGATGAAGATCGCCGACTCCACGCACTCGCGCCAGAGGCTCCCCCAGAAGCGCTCGGCCTTGCCCAGGGTCTGGGGGTGCCGCGGCGTCGCCACGATCTGCTTGATCCCGAGCTTCTCGCACGCCTTCGTGAAGGCGCTCTTGCCCCGCCACGTCACGTACTGGCTGCCGTTGTCCGTCAGGATCTCCTGGGGCGGGCCGTACGACGCGACGCCGGCCCGCAAGGCCTCGAGCACCAGGGCCGTGGACTGGGTCGCCCAGAGCCCGTAGCTCACGATGAAGCGGCTGTGGTCGTCCAGGAAGATGACGAGGTAGACGCGGCGGTTCTGGCGCTTCAGGACGAACGTGAAGATGTCGGTCTGCCAGAGCTGGTTCGGCCGGGCGCGCTCGAACTCGCGGGGCTTGTCGGGATGGGGATGGGTAGAGACCTCCTCGAAGACGTATCCCGCCTCCTTCAGCACGCGCACCACAGCGCCCGGGCTCGCCGGCAGGGCCGGCCCCCGCAGGAGCATGTCGCTGATCCGCTGGCAGCCCCAGTCGGGATTGGACTCCTTGAGCATCAGGATCGCGCGCTTGGTGACCTCGGGGATCCGGGACCCCTTCGCCGTGCCCCGGGGTTGATCCATGAGCCCTGCAGGCCCCTGCTCGTCGAACTTCTTGCGCCAGCGGTACAGCGTGAACGTCGAGACCCCGACCAGCGGAGCGAAGTCGCCGGCCGGCAGGGCGCTCCTGCGCCAGAGGTCCAGAAGCATGAGGCGCTCCTCGGGCAAGAAGTGCCTGTCCTCCTCGTCCTCCGGCTTCACCAGACGCCGGCCCTTGCGACCTGCGCCTCCGCGCGGACTACATAGCCGCGGCCGCTTCGCCCCGACGCCGGCGTCCGGATCGCTCTCATCTTCGTCCGAGCCTGGCGGCACATCGCCTGGCTCGACATCCGCCGGAAGGTCTCCAGGTGGGCCCAAGGAGGCTTCTGCGATGCCTTCTGACCCACTCGGAGGGTAGGTCTCAAGAGGCGAAGATGTCTCCGGAACCGTCTGCGTTGACCCCATCTCATGCCGTACCCCCGGTAGGGCATCGCTCTCCCGAGCAGGCGTGCTGGGGGGCTCGCTCGGCCTACGGCCTCGCTCACCCCCCAGCACGCCCCCTTCGTCGACCTTCCCCTCGCTACCCGTCGGATGGTTCGCAGCTGGGGTCCGAGAGGGCTCTCCGATGCCTTCGGACCCACCCGGAGGGTAGGTCCCCGGAGGCGAAGATGTCTCCGGAACCGCTTGCGTTGGCCCCATCTCATGCGGTACCCCCGGTAGAGCATCGCTCTGGGGAACCGCCGTGCTGGGGGGTTCGCTCGGCCTACGGCCTCGCTCACCCCCCAGCGCGCTCCGATCGTCGACCCTGCCTTCCATAACTCCTCCTGTCTGGCGGTTCACACCGCCTTGGGGAGGAGGCTGATTCCTCTACTTCTTTCTTGTCATCTTCGGGCAAGGCTTTCGCGGAGGGGGATAAACAGCCGGTCAAGGCCGACGATCCGGCGGCGGTGAGCCAGCCCACCCCGACGAACGACGTGCCGAGCGAGGCGGGCGATGCGACCACGGCGAGTCAGCCCACCATCGGGGGTCAGCCAGCTTCCGGCAAGGGCCCGGAGGCAAAGCCACAGGAGGCGAACTCGACCCA
>VGJL01000199.1 GCA_016867495.1 Candidatus Eisenbacteria bacterium
GGTGACCCGCATCGTGAGACCGGAGGACTCCACCCTCTGCCTGCATATCCGCAGCGCCTCCTCGTCCTCTCTCCGCACGCGGGCGAGATGGCAGATCTCCTCGCCGGTCGCCTCCCGCAGGATCCGCTTGATCTCCTTGCGACCGCTCGGGATGAGGCGCCCCGCGTCGCAGCGAAGGAGGATTCCCGCGTCGATCCCGCGCTCCGCCTCGACGATCACGTGGCGCCCGATGGGAATGACAAGCTCCTCGGCGAGCATGAACAGCTCGATCCGGTGCCCCTTGAACCGGACCTGCACGAGCCGGTCGCCCGTCAGCGCGCCCGGAGCGCCTCCGCGGAGGGCGTCAGGATCTCCCATCATCGCCTGCCATGCCCCTGCGCCTGGGCCGACGCGCACCGGACCAGCATCTCGTGAAGCGCCAGAGACGGATTGACGTTGCGGTCGATGCTCTCGAGCATCTCCTCCAGAGCGTCGATCCAGGCCCTGATCCTCCCCACATCGGTGCTACGGGCCTCGTCTCCGAGCTCCTTCCTGCGGTCCATGTTGCAGAGCGTCTCCTCGGGCAGCCCGTACTTCACGGCCAGGAGGTCGTGGCACCACATGAGCAGCAGCTCGACGTTCCGCCGCGCGGAGTTCGGATTGATGGCCTTCGACCACTGCCGGACCTTCTCCTGGATGTGGGCCGTGTCGGGCGGCACATGCAGCAGCGTGATCGCATCGTCCCTGCTCTTGGCGATCGAGGTCTCCTCGCGCAGGCCGAGCGCGCGTCCCAGGCTCCCCTCCGAGAGCGCTGCGATCAGCCGCGCGGAGGCGGCATCGATCTTGGCCTCGCCCTTCAGCACACCTTCGATCGTCGACCTCCGCAGCGGCCGGAAGCGCACCTGCTGGCAACGCGAGACGATCGTCGGGAGCAGGGCCCCCGGCTCTTCCGCCACGAGGATCAGGTGGGTCCCCGGCGGAGGCTCCTCGATCAGCTTCAGGGCGGATTGGCCGGCGTCCTCGCCCAATCTGGCGGCGTCGCTGATGATGAAAACGCGCCTCCGGCCTTCTGCCAGCGACATCGCGGCCTCGATCTTCAGCTCGCGAATCCTCTCGATCCCGATCGAGGCGTTCCTCGCGTAGTCAAGCAGATGGTATCGATCGGCGCCGTAGTCCTCAAGCTTCTTGGCGATCTCCTCGGGTCGCGCGTCTTCGTCCCGGGTCGCGGGAAAGAGGAGGCGCACGTCAGGATGGATCAGGCTCGCGACCTTTCGGCAGGGGAGACATCGTCCGCAGGGGATCGAGTCGCCGGCGCAGTTGAGCGCCTGGGCGAATCCGAGGGCGGTGCGCGTCTTGCCGACTCCGCGCGGACCGTGGAAGAGGTATGCCTGCGCTATCCGATCCTCGGCGATCGCCGCCCGCAGGCGGAGGACCACGTCATCCTGATCGCGGATCCACGAGAGGACGGCCTCCGGGCAGAGAGGAGGCATCGTCCTCACTTGAGCCACTCCTCGGGGTCCATCGCGTCCTGGCCGAGGCGAATCTCGAAATGCAGGCAGGTTCCCTTCACCGAATCGGTGTCGCCGACCTCGGCGATCCTCCTGCCCGGATCGACCTTGTCCCCCGCCGCGACGAGGACCTTGGAGCAATGCGCGTAGAGGGTGTAGTACCCCCCGCCGTGGTTCAGAATCACGCACCTTCCGTACCCCGGGAGCCAGTCGACGAACTCGGCGGTGCCGGCCGCGACCGCCTTGACGGGAGCCCCCGATGGAGCGGCGATGTCGATCCCGTTGCTCGGCACCTTCGTCTTGAAGCGCGGGTGCATCTCCACGCCGAAGTTGCCGACCACGCTCCCCTCCGTAGGCCAGGGAAGGCTGCCCCGCAAGGGCGCGAGACCGGGGCCCGTCGTTCGCGGAGCCTTCGCGTCCTTCGCTTTCTTGCGGCGATCCTCCTCCAACCGGGCAAGCAGCGTTCGGATCTTCTGCTCCGCCTGGACCAGGTCGTTCTGCCGCTTCTCGAAGGCGTCCTTCGTCTCCCGCACATCCTCGATCTCCGCGCGGGTTTTGCGGGACTTGCTCTCGATGCGGCTCTTCTCCCTCTCCTTCTCGCTCTGCAGGAGGTCGAGCCCGCGCCGCCGCGACTCGAGGAGGGATGTGGCCACCGCGAGATCGTCGCGCTGCTGCCGCAGCCAGAGCAGATCGCCGCGATCGCGCTGGATGGCGCGCGCCAGGAGGGCGCCGCGCGCAAGAAGCTGCGCGAAGCTCCGGGATGAGACGAGAAGCTCGGCCGTCTGCGGACTGCGCGATCGCTGGTAGTTCCGCAGGCGGCGGCGCAGCAGCGCCGACATCTTCTCGTGCTCGCCCGTCATTCTTCCCAGCTCGCTCTGCCTCCCCGTGAGATCGGTCAGCAGCGCCCGCTCCTGCTCCTCGAGGCGGACGAGGTAGCGCTCGGTCAGCTGCTTGTCGCGTTGCAGCCGCTGATCCAGCGCTCCGAGCTTCTTCTCCTTGCGCTGCAGCTCTTCGATCTTCTTGCGGTTGGCCTCCATCTCCTTCTTGAGATCGCGCAGCTCTCTCTGGCGGACGCTGATCGGATCCTCGCTCGCCTGGGCCAGGAGCGCGCAGGGAACGGACAAGGAGATGGCCAAGACGAGGAGGACTCTCGCGGTGATTGAGCGGGCCCGGCAGGCGCCCTGGCGCTGCCCCGCCCCGCGATGAAAGGGGCGGGGGGCGATCCGCGGGAGGCGCCTCTGCGCCCGGGCGGGGGCCGAGAGGGCCTGCCTAGCGGGTGACCGGCTCATGGCGACGTTCGAGGTCCCGCAGAGCCGGCTCCACCGAGGCGACGCTGCTCACGATTCCCAGCAGGATCGCTCCGCCGACGAAGAAGGCGATCCAGGCGGATGGTATGTAGGTGAGACCCGGCATCATCTGCAGGAAGGCGAACCGGACCAGGGCGAGCAGGAGCAGCGCCAGGATCGACGCGACCGTCGCGTGCATCGCGCCGAGCAGAACATAAGGAGACCGGATGAAGCCGGGCGTGGCGCCCACGATCTTCAGGATCCTGACCGCTTCGCGGCGGCCCAGGAAGGCGAGCTTCAGCGTGTTCCAGAGGACGAGCAGGACCGCGAGCGCGGCCAGCGTCCCCGCTCCCGCCGTCGCCCAGTGTATGTTGCGAATCCCGCGTTCGAGCAGATCGATCCAGGGGCCGCCATATAGAACCTCATCGACACCCTCGTATCCCTCGATCTCCCCGGCGATCTGGCGAACCGCTCCCCGCCGGGACGCGGCTTCCGGGGTGAGGCGGATCTCGAAGGAGGCGGAGAGCGGGTTCTCCCCGAGCGCGCCCACGATGTCGACGTCGCCCAGGTCCCTCTCGACCTCCTCGAGGGCCTCCTGCTCCGAGACGAAGATGACCTCGGCGACCTCGCCGAAGCTCCTAAACGTCCGCTCCATCTCGGAGATCCTCTCAGGCGGCAGGTCCTCGGCGAGGAAGACCTGCAGCCCCTTTCGCGACTCCAGGCTCCTCGCGACACCACGGATGTTGTGTCCCGCCAGGAGAATCACCGCGAGGAGGAAGAGGACCGCGGTGAGGGCCGTGAGGCTCGCGAGGCCCTGGGCTCGGTCCCGCGACTGGATCTCCCATGCCTCCGAGACGAAGAAGCGGAAGCGGATCACAGCGCCCTCGCCCTCGCGGGACGCGCGTCTCGAACGGCCCTCCCGCCCTCGAGCGTCACCATCCGGGACGCGAAGCGCGCCGCGAGCGACTCGTCGTGGGTGGCGATCACGACGGTCGCTCCCCCCATGTTGACGCGGCGGAACAGATCGAGCACCTCGGTCGCGCTGGCCGTGTCGAGATTCCCGGTCGGCTCATCGGCCAGGAGGATCCGGGGGCCGTGAACCAGCGCGCGGGCGACCGATGCGCGCTGCTGCTCTCCGCCCGAGAGCTGGTCGGGATAGCTGTTTCGCTTGTGGTAGAGGCTCACCTGCGTCAGCAGGCGCAGGATGATCCTCTGGAGGGTGGATGGCTCCAGCACCCCCGTCATCCTGAGCACGTAGGCGATGTTCTCGAAGATCGTCTTGTCGCGCAGCAGACGGAAGTCCTGGTACACGACGCCGACCTTCCTCCGCAACTGGGGGACCTCGCGCCGGCGGATGCGCGCCGAGTCGTATTCGAGGATCCGCGCCCGGCCGCGAGAGGGGAGTTCCTCCATCGTCACCAACCGCAGGAGGCTCGTCTTGCCTGCGCCACTCGGCCCCAGGATGAAGACCATCTCGCCTGTGCCGATCTCGAGATTGACGTCCTCGAGGGCGTATTCCTCCCTCGGGCCCGGATAGCGGAGCCAGACATGCTCGAAGGCGATCATTCGCTCACCCAGGGATCATCGAGCGTTCTCTTGGCGATCGGCCGAATCATGTCGCGGGACGCGGCCCGCGAGACCTGCCGGGTCGGGATCTCCAGAATCTGCACTTCCTCCTCCATCCGCCCCAAGGAGTCGCGCCAGCGGATTCTGTCCCCCACGCTGACGGTCCGGGAGGAGCGCGCCTGCTGATCGTTGAGCCAGACCCGCCCTTCGGCGCAGGCCTTCGACGCCTGGCTCCTGGTCTTGAACAGGCACAGGGCGTGGAGCAGTAGGTCAATCCT
>VGJL01000200.1 GCA_016867495.1 Candidatus Eisenbacteria bacterium
GCATCACGGCCCCTGCAACGATCGAATCGATCACCGGACGATTCTACCACAGAGCCGGCCGGCGCGCCAGGGCTGGCTGGAGAGGCTGGCTGGAGAGCTGTCCTCTTAGCGGGAAGTCAAGACAGCTCGACTATTCTCAGTTGATCCAGCTTCCACTCTCCGATCCCGTGCTCGGAGGCGTGGCGGATGTAGCCGATCTGCTCGGGCCGGAGAGTCTCGCGGTTCCAGGTAGACAGCGTGACCCCGTAGGAGTCGACGGCGACGGGATCGATCCCGGCGATGACGCCACCGAAGGGCTCGGTCTCCCCGGGACCCGCGGGGCCTCCCGTCTTCAGGATCGTGACGGCGGAGAGGATCGTCAGAGCGGGCCGCAGGACGGTGGCAAGATCGGCGATCCCCTGCTCGAGATCGATCTCCTGGTGGAAGACATGCCGGTCCCACACGAGCCCCATCAGGTTCTTGAGTCCCAGGCTCACCCTTGTGGCCGAGTGGGCCTTCGCCGCCGGGATGTTGATCAGCACGTCGGCCTTGGCGACGGCGATCGGGATCTCGGTCTTCCGCAGCGCCTTTCCCATCGGGACGGGGACCTCTGTGTAGGCGGCGCGATCGTCGAGCGACACGAGCTTGGCCTTTGCGAAGGGAGCTACGGCCTCCGCGATCCCGCTTCGCGCGAAGCACCTCTCGGCGGGATGCAGGGTGTGATCCAGGACGAGGACCCGCCGGGCGCCCGCGTCCAGGCACGATTCGACCAGAGCGGAGACGACCTCCGGGTGCGTCGTCGCCCCCCAGCCGGGGGGCGCGTCGAAGCCCGCGTTCGGCTTCAGCACGACGGTTTCTCCCGGATGGACGAAGCGCCCGATGCCGCCCAGCGCGTCGAGAGCCCTGCGTGTCGCATCCTTCGGGGGACCTTTCGCGATGACCAGGTCAGGCGCGCCTCCCGGCGAATCGGGCGGCGCAGAAGAGGCGTTGGCTTCCCGCAAGGGGGTGTTGGCTGAGGGGGAAGGGTCCCCCGAGGCGATCGCCTGCCTCAGGGCAACGTCACGAAGCGCCAGGCCGCTGGCCACGAGAGAAGCGGCTCTGGCGAGGAATCGCCGTCGATCGATCCGCATGTCGGCTGGGTCTCCTCTCGAGGGGTTTCATGCTTGCTGCAATGGACCAGCCTGTTGCCGACAAGGTAGCACGGCCATGCCCGACTCTCAATCGACGCGAGGAGGCGAGGACGCCGGGCCCGAGGGAGGGGAGTCTCGGCGGCCCTTTGCGGCCGCCCGCGTCTGCAATAGAATCTCAAGCGATCCGCGGGCAGGTCGCGACTGGTCCGGAAGGGGGCAGAGGTGATCGAATCGGAAGACAGACCGCTTCAGGAATCGTCGGCGCCGCAGGATCTGGTCTTCCGCCACCTGATGGGATTCCGGATCCGCGACATCCTGCTGGTCTCGAGCCCGTACGACTCCTACGTCCTGCAGGAGGACGGGTTTCTCTCCGAGTGCCTGAACGTCGAGTACAATCAGCTGAACCTCTCCGCAGCTCCCTGGATCACGCAGGTCTCGACCGGAGACGAGGGGCTGGAAGCCCTGTCGGCGCGCCCGTTCGATCTCGTCATCACGATGCCCCGGCTGGGGGAGATGGATGTCCAGGAGTTCGGCCGGGAGGTCAAGCGGAGGCATCCGGATCTCCCCGTCATCCTGCTCGCCGGCAGTCCTTCCGAGGCCGCGAGGGCGAAGGAGGGGCGCAAAGAAGGGGAGATCGATCAGGTCTTCGTGTGGGGGGGAGACGTCAGGATCTTCCTCGCCATCATCAAGCACGTCGAGGACCAGAGGAACGCCGAGAGGGACATGGCCCTCGCCGGGGTCCGGGCGATCCTCCTGATCGAGGACTCGGTCCGCTTCTACTCGTCGTATCTCCCCATGCTCTACACGGAGCTGGTGACGCAGAACCAGCTCCTGATGGCCGACGGAGTCAACGCGATGCAGAGGCTGCGCCGCATGCGGGCGCGACCGAAGATCCTCCTGGCCGAATCGTTCGAGGCGGGGTGGAGTCTCTTCTCCAAGCATCGGGAGTATGTCCTCGGAATCATCGCAGACGCGCGGTTTCCCAGGGAAGGCGTCATCGATCCGGAGGCGGGCGTCGAGTTCGTGCGCCGAGTGAAGGGGCGTGATCCCGACATGCCGGTCCTGGTCCAGTCCTCGGAGGACTCCATCGCCCAGAGGGTCGAGTCGCTGGGGGCGCAGTACGTGAACAAGCGCTCCGCGCATCTGATGGAGGAGCTGCGGCGATTCATGCGGTCGAGCCTCGGCTTCGGGGACTTCGTCTTCCTGATGCCGGACGGGCGGGAGGTTGCGCGAGTGAGCGACCTGGCCGGGATGCCCGAGGCGCTCCGCACGGTGCCGGAGGTCTCCCTTCGCTACCACGCCTCCCGCAACCACTTCTCGAACTGGTGCATGGCGCGGACCGAGTTCGCGCTCGCCTCGACGCTTCGCCCCGTTCGGGTCTCCCACTTCGAGAGCACCGAAAGCCTGAGGGCCTACCTGAGAGACGCGTTCGGCCGCCTGCGGGTCGAGTCCCAGCGGGGTGTCGTCGCCGACTTCTCGCACCTCGATCTCGGCGGAGAGGAGTCCGTCTTCGGGCGCATCGGATCGGGCTCGATGGGCGGGAAGGGGAGGGGGCTCGGCTTCGTGAATGCGCTCATTCCGGGGCTCGAGGGGGGCGATCGCTTCGAAGGAGTGAGGGTCTTCATTCCCTCCTCCGCCGTCGTGGGTACCGACGTCTTCGATGACTTCATGAAGAGCAACGGCCTGTCGGGCCTCGCGCTCTCCGATGTCTCCGACGCGGAGTGCGCGGAGGCGTTCCTCAGGGGAAAGATCCCGCCGTCGATCATGGGCGATCTGCGGCGCTTCGCCGAGAGGATCGAGTCTCCGCTCGCAGTTCGGTCGTCGAGCCTTCTGGAGGACTCGCACGAGCGGCCCTTCGCGGGGATCTACCGGACCTACATGCTCGCCAACAGCGATCCCGATCCCGAAGTGAGACTGCGGCAGATCTGCGATGCCATCAGGCTGGTCTACGCATCCACATTCTCCCGGAACGCGAAGTCCTACCTCCAGCACACCCCCTATCGGATGGAAGAGGAGAAGATGGCGGTCGTCCTCCAGCGCCTCGTCGGGAGGGGCCACGGCCGCTACTTCTACCCTGACTTCTCGGGCGTTGTAAGCTCCTACAACTACTACCCGGTGCTCGACATGAAGCCCGAGGACGGAGCCGCCCTGGTCGCCCTCGGCCTCGGCAAGACAGTCGTGGAAGGGCGCAAGGCCGTACGCTTCTCTCCGGGCAGTCCCCATCGCCTCCCGCAGTTCTCGAGCGCCGCCGATTACCTGGAGAACGCTCAGAGGAGGTTTTACGCACTCGATCTGGAGGAAGGGCGCCGCGCCGCCAGCACGGCGCTCGACGATGCGATCGTCGAGCTGGGGCTCGATGTCGCGGAGGAGCACGGCACGCTCGGCCCGGTTGGCTCTGTCTACTCGCCCGATGACGACGCGGTCTTCGATGGGGTCTCCAGGTCCGGGACACGGCTGGTCACGTTCGCCCCGATCCTGAAGAGCGTTCACTCGCCCTACCCCTCCGTCCTCATGCAGCTTCTGGCGCTCGGCCGGAAGGCGATGAGCGCCCCCGTTGAGATCGAATTCGCCGTCGACCTGAGGCCGGCCCGTGGCGGGCCGAGAGTAGGCTTTCTCCAGCTGCGCCCCCTCACGATCGACGCCGCCGCGGCCGACCTGGACCGGATCGTCGACCGCGCGGGGGCCGATGCAGTGCTCTGCGAGGCCTGGCGGGCCTTTGGCCAGGGGAACATTCGCGGCGTGCGGGACCTCGTCTATGTCAAGTCCGATGCCTTCGATCGCTCGCTCACGGCCGCGGTCGCCTCGGAGCTGGAGATCCTGAACCGCCGCC
Organism: Candidatus Eisenbacteria bacterium; assembly: GCA_016867495.1. Taxonomy (NCBI): domain Bacteria; phylum Candidatus Eiseniibacteriota; species Candidatus Eiseniibacteriota bacterium. The sequence goes on from VGJL01000200.1 coordinate 3,940, forward strand.
TGACATCGCAACGCCGCCCCTATCTGCTGATCGGGCCCGGCCGCTGGGGGACGTCCGATCCGTGGCTGGGCATTCCCGTCGAGTGGCACGGAGTATCCGGCGCTTCCGTCATCGTGGAGACCGACCTGGGAGACGTGCCGGTCACGCCCTCGGAGGGGACGCACTTCTTCCACAACATGACCGCCCTGGGAGTCGGCTACTTCCAGGTCCATCGCGGCGAGGCGCGGGGGTTCATCGACGGCGAGTGGCTGGCGCGGCAGGCCGCCGCCTCCGAGGGGGTGTTTCTGCGACACGTCTCGCTCGAAAGGCCCCTGGAGATCTGGATCGATGGCCGCTCGCGGCGGGGGCTGATCCTGAAAGGCGCAAGCGCGGCCTGATTCTGGGTCCTGGAGTCGACCTCGCGCGCCGGGCGCGGCCTGCGGCGCTCGGGTTTCCCGCTCCACAAGACGAAGGGCCCGAGACGGCTTCCCCGTCTCGGGCCCAACGCGTCTCTCGCCGCGCCGCGGTTTGGCGGCCGGCCTAGACGAGCCCCTGATCGAGCATCGAGTCGGCGACCTTGATGAATCCGCCGATGTTGGCGCCGGCGACGTAGTTGATGAATCCGTCGGGTTGCTTGCCGTACTTCACGCAGGTCGCGTGGATGCT
>VGJL01000201.1 GCA_016867495.1 Candidatus Eisenbacteria bacterium
TCGCGGTGGACTGAGTCCCCTCGGAGTGGACGAATCGAAGCAGCCACTGCACGTCGGCCGATCTCCCGGTGGGATTGCGCACCGAGCCGTCGAGCGTGAACCACGTGTTCCACTTCCAGCGCGGTGCGCCGGTCTCGCCGCCGAGCCCCTCCGCTGCCTCGCCTTTGACCTTGGGGCGGCCTGTGATGTAGGGAGTCGTTCTCGGCCAGACGACATCCATCTCGGCGGGAGGATCGGACATCTCGAATGTCCCGTCGGAGACGAGGATCGGCGTGCGGTTCTTGGTCGGACCGAATACGACCCCGACGTACGAACCGGGCTCGATCCCGCCGACCACGACCGCCGACTCGGTGGAGCGGCTCGTGTCGGCCCGCGTTCCGCCCGCGTCCGGATACGGCACGCCGGTCGAGGTGTTCAGCTCCACGCGCTGGACTTCCCAGACGCTTCCTTCAGGCCCCTCGCACCGGAATCGAACCGGCTTCCCGTTGGGGACCGTGAATCCGAAGGAGGCGTCGTTGTTGCGCTCGTCTCTCTCCTCGATCGCGTTCTCCCGATCGGCCGTCAGCGCGAGGCGGTACTTCCCCGGCTCGAGGGGCGGCACCGGAAGCGTGAAGACGGTTTCGGCGCCGCGCTTGGCGGTGGAGATGAGCGTGTCCCGCGCCGCCAGGGGCCTGTCTGCCTGATAGAGCGTCCAGTGGATCGGCACTTGAGGGAGTTGCCCGTCGAAATGCAGGGTGATCAGGGCGCGGCTCGCCTCGTTTCGGCTGAACGTCCCTTGGGTCGGCCCGAATGCCCCCGGCCATGAGATGTCGGGGACCGCCCCGGCCCCGAGGATCCCGGGGCATCCGATAGAGAGGAAGGCGAAGGCGGCCGCGAGGCGAGCCAGTCTCCGGATCCCGACCAAGGAACCGCGGCAACGCGGTCCCCGATGAAGAGTCAATCGGTTTCCCATGGAGACACCTCCTACACCGGGGCGGTGGATCTTCTCCCCGGGCGAGGATCACCCAGCGCCGTCTCGTAGGCAAGCCCCGCGTGCGCCGACGGTGGGGGATGCGGCCGCGGGTCGCCCAGGCCTTTCTGCCCTTCCAGCGCCGGCCGCCCAGCGGGTATCCTGCTTGCGGCCAAGGAGGATCGGCCAAGGAGGATCCACAAAGCAGGATCGGCCAAAGAGTCCTCGGGGAATCTAGCACACAGAGGGGATCAAGATGGGCGGGGAGACCTTCGACATCATCGTTCTCAACGGACGGCCCGCTGCCGGCAAATCGGAGATCATCGACTACCTGAAGAAGCTGCCGCTCGAGGAGCGGATCCGGAGATTCCACATCGGGAACTTCGAGGAGTTCGACGACTTCCCGATCCTCTGGGAGCGCTTCGAGGACGATGACATCTACGAGAGCCACGGCAAGGCCCGGTTGATCTCCGACACGAAGTTCCAGTACCAGGGGAAGACGCACGATGGGTACGTCTTCAAGGATCCGTTCTTCTGGAACTTCCTCATCGAGAAGCTGAATCTCCTCTATTCGAAGCGCCTTCGGGACGACCCGAGCTACCACGACAACACGACGGCCGTCTTCGAGTTCGCCCGAGGAGCCCAGCATGGCGGATTCGCCGAGGCCTACAGCCACCTCTCCGACCAGGTGCTGTCGCGCGCCTGCACGATCTACATCAAGGTCCGCTGGGAGGAATCGCTCCGCAAGAACAGGCGCCGTCGCAATCCGGACAAGCCCGACAGCATCCTCGAGCATTCCCTGGAGGACACGAAGATCGAGTTCCTCTACAAGGACTCCGACTGGGAGAGCTTCTCCGGCGGCGATCCGGACTTCCTCCATGTCGGCAAGCGCAGGATTCCTTATGCCGTCTTCGACAACGAGCCGGAGAAGACAGACAAGCCTGACGTTCTCGGGCGCCATCTCGAGGAGGTCTGCGGGAAGCTCTGGGATCTCCGCCGGCGCGGTGTTTAGTGGTCGCGACAGCCATCCTCGAGACGGCGCGCGAACGGAGGCACTGACTTCGTGGAGGCCGGCGGGAGAGCGGCAATCGAGTCAGTTCTGCGTGGAGCGAGGGAGGCCGGCCGCTCGGCGCTCCTCGAGAGCGAGGTCTATCGAATCGTCCAGATGGCGGGAATCCCCGTTCCCCGCTCCGCGGTTGTTCCGATCGATGCGGGCGCGTCCGGAATCGCCCGCAGCGCCCAGGCGCTGCTCGAACCCCCCGCGCCGCAGGGCATCGTTGTCAAGATCGAGTCGCCCGACATCCTGCACAAGACCGAGGTCGGTGGAATCGTCTTCGCTTCTGACGATCCGCAGGCGATCGTCCGGGCCTGCGCGGCCGTTGTGGAGAATGCGCGGAAGAGCGCCCCGGCCGCGAGGCTCGCCGATCTTCTGCTGTGCGAGCGGGTAGAGCATCAGGCGAACATTCCGGGCACGGAGTGTCTCCTATCGCTGAGGCAGGATCCCGCCCTCGGGCCGCTCATCGTCTTGGGACTTGGCGGAACGCTGACGGAGTGGTACGGCGATCTCGCGCCGGAGGCGACCACCTGGATCCTCTCCGCCCATGACCCGCTCCTGCTCGGCGATTCCCCGCCCGATATCGGGGACCTGGGTCCCGCCTTCGCGCTGATGGTCCGTCCCTCGCGCCTGCACGCGAAGCCCCCGATCGACCCTGCGGATCTGTGGAGCCTGATGAGGTCGTGGGCGGATCTCGCCCGAACCTTCGGAATCGACGGGACGGCGGAGTTCGTCCTCGACGAGGTGGAGATCAATCCTCTGGTCCTTCGGGGGGACCGACGGCTGGTCGCGCTTGACGGGATCGGGAGCTTCTCCACCGAACGGCCCAGGGTCCGGCGGCGCAGGACCGAGAAGATCCGACGTCTCCTCGCCCCGCGATCGGTGGCGATCATCGGCGCCTCCGCCAAGAGGATGAACTCGGGCCGGATCATCCTGCGCAACCTCCTGGCCGCTCCGGGCATCTCGAGGGAGCGGATCTACCCGATCCACCCCAAGGAAGAAGCGATCGAGGGGATCCCGTGCCTGACGGGCATTCGCGACCTGCCCGAGAGGGTCGATCTGGCCGTCGTGAGCGTGCCCGAAGAGAGAGCGCCGGAGGCGATCCGCGAGCTGGTCGAGATGGAGCGCGCGCATTCGGTCATCCTGATCCCCGGGGGGTTTGCCGAACGGGGGAACCGGATGCTGGCGGACGAGATCATCGAGTCGATCGAGGCGAGCCGATCGCGGCCCGACGGAGGGCCGGTGCTGATGGGCGGCAACTGCCTGGGCGTCGTCTCGAAGGATCACTACAACATGTTCTTTCTGCCCGATTACAAGCTCCCGTTCTGCGACGCGCCGGGGGAGAACCTCGCGATGATCAGCCAGAGCGGGGGCTACCTCGTGACGTTCGCGAGCCATCTCGATGGGGTGATCCTCCCCAAGGCCCTGATCTCCTACGGCAACCAGATGGACCTCACGGTTTCCGACTTCATGAAGCACTACCTCGGCGACGACGCCGTCCACGTGATCGGTTGCTACATCGAGGGATTCGAGCCGCTCGACGGCCTCAGGTTCGCGGGGCTCGTGAGAGAGCACAAGGCGAGGGGGACGGTCGTGATCGCCGCCAAGGCGGGCCGCACGAGCCTCGGAGCGCAGGCCGCGGCCAGTCACACCGCCTCGCTGGCCGGCGACTACGCGGCCGCCAGGGCGCTGCTCGCCTCGGCGGGCGCTCTCGTGGCGGAGACGCTCGACGACCTCGAGGATCTGGTCAAGACCTTCACGCTCCTCGATCGCCGGGCGCCGGGGGAAGGGAGGGTCGCCGTGATCTCGAACGCGGGATTCGAATGCTCGGCGGCGATGGACATGCTCGGAGATCTGACCCTGGCGCCGTTGGCGGAAGGCACGAAGCGGAAGCTCGAGGAGGCGCTGCCCGAGATCGCCCACGCGGACAACCCGATCGATGCGACGCCCATGGCGGTGACGGAAGCCTTCGTGCGCGCTGTGGAGGCCCTCATCGACGATCCGGGCGTCGATGTCATCGTCGTCTCGCCGATCCCGATCACTCCCGCCCTCGATGCCCTGGAGCCGGATCCCAAGGAGCACCAGGAAAACGCGCACGCGGAGGGATCGCTCCCGCGCGAGCTGGTTCGCTTGTTCCGCTCGACCCCGAAGCCGATCGTCGCCTCCATCGACTCCGGCGCGATCTACGACGCCTGCGTCCGTGTCATGCAGCAGGGGGGGATTCCGACCTTCCGCAAGATCGATCGGGCGATGCGCGCGATGGGGACCTATTGCCGGCATGGACGCGCGGGGCGGAGGAAGCGGTAGGACCCTGGAGCCGGGGATCGGCCGGTCGCGCCGGCTCCAGGGCCCCGCCGCCATGGGCTATAATGCTGGCCAGTGCCGGGCTTGCCGGGGGGTGTGGCGGAAGGATGAGACTTACAACGATCGTCGCTGCCGGTGTCATGATCCTTGCGGTCGCGGGACTGTCTCCGGCCGAAACGAGCACCTCGCCGTTTCCCGATCCCGAGGAGCGGGCCGCTTTCCAGCGGCAGGAG